>DAOUPU010000176.1 GCA_030625995.1 Flavobacteriaceae bacterium | reverse complement strand
GACTTTGTATGGTAATTTTAAGATCTTTTTCAAAACGAATTGGATCTTGAATATGCCAGCGATATTGACCAAAAGCATCAATAAAGCCTTCAATAGTTTTGTCTTTAATAACATGAAAGCCTGCATATAAACCGCTAAAATCAGTATAATACAATTTCCCATCAATTTCTTTTTCATTATAGCCATAGGAACCTAAGAAATAATCTTCTTCTCCGGTACCACAGATGGTAGGAAATTCCTGATCACCATCCATATAAAATTTAATTTCTCCTTCTCCCCACCATCCTTCTTGACGTGCACCATGAGCGAGATATGTTCCAACGTAATTGCCTTTGCCTTTAATATTGTCGACGATGGTAAACACTTCTTTATAAGGTAATTTATTAACTCTCCGGAATTGTGCATGAAAATATTGGGTGTCATAAGCCACTTCTTCCAATGAATAATCTATTTGATAATAAAGTCCGGCACTGCTGCTATTTCTATTTTCTAATGTGATTTTACATTTCTTTCGAAACGGCATTTGCCAAAATGAATTGAAACCGCTTCCCGGGTTTACGGCAATTGGGAGAGAATTAATAAACGGGCCATCCATCATTCCCCAGCCGGCAGCAAAGAAATCTCCTAAAGGCACTTCAACGGAGGCTTCTGTTTCCTCATCCCAATAGAACCGTAAGATCATTAAACGGGCATTCCCTGAAGGTGTCATCCAAATATGATTGATTACACCCGATTCGTTAATTTCGGCCAAAGTAAATGTTTCACCCGCCTTGATACTTATTTTAGGACTTACTTTCCATCCTTGCCCAAGTTTTCTGGATCTTGGGTTTGCATTTTCATCAATAATTGCCATTCCGCCTTTCCCTTTTTCACCGGTAAAATTCTCCGGACTTATAGATCTGGATTTGGAATCAGATGGTTTGTAAAGATTTCTTAAACTTGTTGTCTGACCATAAGAAAATGAAATGCCTATTATTATAATTATGAATGCTGGAATAAAAGATTTAGACATGGTTATATTTTTCTGAATTATTATTTAAAAATGTACTGATATAACAAAGAGATAATGCTACAACATTTATTTTATACTACTTCATTAAGCAGATAGAAATAATTTCCAAACCCAATCTACAAGGGTATGTGTTAGTATTGCAGCAAATAAGTTGTTTCCACTTTTTTTATATGCCCAGGCATATCCAAGTCCTGCAATCGTTGCTAAAGAAACATAGGTAATTTGCATGGGCAGATCATTCAGGTTATTCCAGTGCATTAAACCAAAAGCTAAAGAGGATACCACCATTGGAATCCATTTTTTAGAGGACACCTTTTCAAGACCCCTAAGTAGGATTCCCCTAAAAAACAGTTCTTCCGGTAAGGCAACCGTAAGGAACAATCCTATAAAATGAACGGTCAGTTTAGGGATATCATAGGTCTCAGGAATGCCAAAAGTTAAAAATCCTGTTACAAGCCCTGGAGGAATAACTATTGCCATGATCATAAATAATGCAATAAGTGCTATGATAAGATCTTTGAATTTTGGGACCAAATTAAAACCAATATCAGCACCACGATAGCCAACCCATCCAATGATGGCAATCACAGAAATTGTTGATGACCACCAGGTATAATCCAAATTTGGTTGCATACCGTCATACCATCGTAGGTCGAAAGGAATCCATAAGAGTATCCAAATGGCCACATCACTCCAGTTTAATTTAAATTCTTCACCCATGTTCTGTTTCAATACACCAAAGACTGCAAAAACAATAAAAGCAAAAATTGTAGTGTGATAAGGGTCAAAATTTCCTGTTAGCAATCCCGGGATGGCAAACAGCACGGATAATCCACCTGCTAAATAATATTGTGAATTTTTATTTTCTTTTAGCCAATCTTTAAATTGATGTGAGGCTATTGGTGAACCTAAGGCGAGCATAAACCCCAAGATTGGTGGGAAGCTCAATGTCATAGCAATCATGGTTAATGTGTCATTATTTGAATCTGAGGATACAACCGCATAAATTAGCAGGGCTCCTAATAAGGTCCATAGGATCCAGAGGGTTATTAATTTAGTTTTCATAATTGTTTTTTTTATTCACCGGGTGACTCCGAGTCACCCGGTGAGTGTTTACTAAGGAGGTGATTTTAAGTCACCTCCTTAGTAAATTATTTCTTTTTATAAACCTCTACATAATCTATAATATAGGTATCGGGTAAGGTAGCTCCTTTCAAGTCTTCCAATGAATGTGCAGGTTCAAAGCTCAGGATCATATATTCATCAACATGCGAGATTGCTTCTTTAATTTCATAATATTTTAACCCGTCGACAAAAAACGCATATTTTTCGGGTGTCCATTCTACAGCAAAAGTGTGAAAACCTTCTCCAATTCCTTCTACTTTACTCAAAAATGCTCCTGTTGATTTTTGGTTAGGCCCGTATGCCCAGTGCAGGTTATGTGAAACAAAATCGCCACCCTGACTTTTAAAATATTCAAAAATATCTATCTCTACACCATATTTACCAGGGTCTTCTCCTGAACCAATACCGGGAGACTGAATCCAGAATGCAGCCCAATTACCGGTTGTTTTTGGTAGTTGTGCCCTACATTCAAAATAACCATACGTTGTATCAAAAAGCCCATGTGTACCCACGGCACTAGTTTTTAAGGTGTCGTTTTCCATATAAATATTGATATGCAGTTTCCCATCTTTTATTTCTAATGCATCTTCAGTTAAAAAACCTAGACTACGAGGGCCTATACCACGGACAGCCCATTTTGTACTATCTAGTTGAGTACCGTTGAACTCATCTTCCCAAAAAAGTTGGTACCCGTCTTTATTTGGATCAAAAGGTTTGTCTGATAAAGGTTTAAACAAAGCTGTTTCCGCTTTATCGGTTGTTATGATTGCAGGTAAACGCCAGAGCCCACCACTGTTTCCCCAATCATTAACCCGTATAGTAATTTGGTTTTGGGCACCATACTTAATATTGTCTGTAACTATTGTAAATGATGGCTTATCGGCAAATGTTATATTGGCGGCTCCAAAAGAACTCACTTGCATTCCGTTTACAAATAAATCGTAGGCATCATTTACCGCAGCAAATTTTATCCATACATCTTTTCCTTCCCAGTCGGCTGGGATGTCAATAGTTTTTCTATACCACCCATGCGAATCCAGATTCGGATAGCCCTGTTCCTCCCATTTTTTTCCTGCATCAAGAGTAGACCATTTGGAGTCGTTAAAATCTACACTATGCCATTTTTGAGACATGCCAACGTTTTTTTCATCAGGTGAAAATCGCCAGTTTTTGGAAATATCAATAGTTTCAGGGGAATCATTTTTTACACATGATATTGGCAGTGTGAGAATTAGAAGGAGTAGAACTAATTTTGATTTCATAAATTATTATTAAATTTTTAACGGAGTAGCTTTCATTTTTACAATCTATTGGCTCTTTCGAATCCATACTCTTGATCTGGGTTTCATTGGAATCATGATGGATTTATCGTCTAAAGACAGTTCCTGTTTTTCAAAGACGCTTACCAAGGTCTTGTTAAAATTGCTACTTCTAAGTGTGATCTCTGCATTTTCTTTATTGTAATTATGCAATATAACATCACCATTGTCAAGTGGTTGCATGCTAATACGTGATGCAGCCTGAAGGTCAAATTTTAAATTGGAATTGAACACATCACGAATAATTTGAATCCATTCTTTCGGAAGATCCAATAGTCCTAATTCTTTTGGGGAGAGCAATACTTCTCCAACCGCTTTAAAATCCTCATCTGAAAAAGTATGTGAATTTAATACAAATATTTGCTCATTTTTATTGCTTGTCAAAAATGGTACAGGTTTATTATTGACCATTGCAGTTAATACTTTGGAAGCCTCCTGAATATCTATCTCTGCTTCAAGGTCTAAATTCCTATCTAATGATTCGATCGATCCAGCGATTACAATTGCCTCTGCCGATAGTGGTTTAATTGACGGTTTTAAAATTCCGGCTTTTCTGCTCAATATGCCATCATCTTTAACTTTAGCCAAAAAGCCGGAGGTCATGATGATTCGACTTCCGTTTTTTATAGAAGCTTCTACTTTAGAAACAATAAGTGGATCAGTTGCTGCCTGTGTCGGTAAAAATATGGTCTGCGCATTTTCCGGATAGGAGGATTCAGGGACCAGAGGAATTCCAAACATGCCAATATAATCCATAATGTACAGATCTCCACCGGCATCACTTTGTGGTGGTTTATAGGCGGATACACCTATTACACGTGAATTTTTTATAGTTTTTGCAAGCTGGGATAAATTTTCGAATTCCATTCTTAGTTTATGATGACCTCTATGACCATTAATAAAACTACCATAGTTGAAAATTACCAATTCGGTGGCTCCTGCTAATACCGATTGGAAGGCCTGTTCGATAAAGTCGAGATCATCACAATCACCATGGTCAAACCATGCTCCACCAATTTTATTACCGGAAAGAGAGGATATCCAACGATAATTTACAAAGCCTTCATAGGGTTGTACAAAACCGTAACGTTGGGTGTATTGACCTCTGGTTTCTGTTCCCACCCATACTTCATCGAACATTTTTGGTCCACTTTCTACGTCATAACCAAAAAGATGAAATCTGTCATACCATTGAGGGTATTTGATGATCATATGAATATCCGGATTTACAGACCTTGCAGGTTCTATAAATACAGAGGATGCTATATTGGTCATCAATTCTCTTCGATAATCAGGCCAGTTCTTTTCGCCCTTTGCTTTTTTGGATTCATCGCTGATATCTCCTGTGCATAAAAAATCATCAATGATAAATCGGTCAAATATAGGGGATGCATTGATCATGACCTGTTTCATATCATTTTGTGTCTTTTTATTTTGCCAGTTAAACCACCCTAAGGGACCTTCCTGTCTCAACCCGTAATCTTTACCTGGTACTGTTGCAATAGCCCCTGTTACATCAAATCCATTTTTTTCAAAATATTCTTTTGTCAGTTTTAGCAGATCAGCCGATACTTCTAATCCGCCACGGTAAACTTCTAAATAGATTTTTGTAATGCCATTTGCACGCATTAGCGAAACAGCTTCTCTTCTTCCTGCTTCCGTCGAAAAATGATTATTTACCGAATGGGCAGTGACATAAACACTGACCTTGAAATACTCTTGTTGAGATTTTGCAAAGGAATAAAGATCATCTACAGGTTTCATTGGTTCATTGCACGAAGAAAGAGCCAAAATAATTATTGATAAGAATAGTATTTTTTTCATTTTTTCATT
>DAOUPU010000236.1 GCA_030625995.1 Flavobacteriaceae bacterium | reverse complement strand
GAATTAGGTGAGTTTACAAGTATTCCACGTGGCGTTTATTGGGCAATTGTTACCCTCACCACAGTTGGTTATGGTGATATTGCTCCTCATACCGGCTTGGGTCAATTTGTTGCCAGTATTGTAATGCTTTTAGGTTATAGTATAATTGCAATTCCTACAGGTATTATAAGCGCAGAAATGACAAAACAAACGATACATCGTCGTTCTCACACATGTTCAAGTTGTTCGAGTCATAGAAATATAGATGGGGCTAAATATTGCTCCGATTGCGGAGCAAAACTTTAAGAATTGCAAAAAATATTAATGAAAATTAGTATATAATCGTTTTTTTACTAATTACGGTTTTGTTATCGAGGGTTGCTTCAATAAGTAGTATAGTACCTGCTTTTACACTTGCCGTTTCAAACTCAAATAATTTAGAGTCCGGGTACGCATCCATCAGTTTTCTGCCCAATATATCATAAACAATTAGTGAACTTATTATTTTACGACTGTTGAATTTCAGTACATCATTTAGATTACTGATAATGAGATCGTCATCTGTAATATTATTGATTTTGTCAGTAGATAGCGTAATCGAATTAGTAAAAGTTAAAGTAAATCTATCAGGATTTTTCCCAATTTCGTCGACGTCATATTGGTAATCCGATATTTTTAAATCGTGTGTAATATTTAATAAATTGTCTACGATATAAATATCGCTGTTTCTTAACACGCCTTCCAACTTTTCAATACTAATTGAAAATGTTCTGGGAGCTATTTTGGTATCAAATCCCAATTTGATTGTTTTGTCCACAGAAAAACTGCCTACACCTTGAATTGAATATTTCTGATTGTCGATAATAGAATAAAAACTTATCGAATTGCCACCTTCAAATTTCAAAGCATCGTAACCTCTGTCTACTCCTTCGGTTGCCTTAGGCATAAACCCAATTAACAACTGATTGAACCCTCCTTTATCCGTTTTTAGGTTTAACCATATTCGGTCTCTTTCATCAATGTTTACAGTGCTTTCTTTACTCGCCTCCACCTTAAAAAATTGATCATTTGCGTTTTCTATTCTCATGGAATTATTGAATTGCACAATTCCGGAATTGATGGCTCTCATAAAAAACCCTTGACTCGAACCAATATTTTTATCCGGTACCGGACCAGCTCCTGCAGCAGTTCCCCCTGTATAATTATAAGTAGCGTAATCGTCAAAAGAAAAATCACCTGAATCGCCGTTAGAAATAGGTGTATTATGTGTCCATAAATATACCGTTGGATCGATCATAGCTAAATTATTGTCAAAAAATAATTCAATATCAATTGCGGATGGGTAAGGATTTCCGATGAGGTTGAAATCATTATTGTCATCATTATCGGGCCATTCAATTACATCTACATCTATTATTCCATTATTTGGTTTTCCTGTGTAAGAAATTTCCTGTTTGCCAATTGTTCCTGATACTCCTTCAGTAGCATAACCTTTTCCTACTGTCATATTTCCGGAAGCTAACCTCCAGGTATTCCAAAAAGTTGGGTCATTTGGATCCGAGGCAGAGGATTGCGACTGATCATAATGATAAATTCTGTTAGGGTTAACACCTGTAAAAACATTATCGATATTGGCATTTGCGATCGGTGAGGACCAATAAGTCATATCGTAAGCATTATTCCTGAAAGTTGAACTCTCTTTTTTAGTTACATGACCAATGATTGTTGCATAATCATCATACATCACCAGAGATTCCTGATCACCAATGGTAAATATTCCATTGATAGTTAAATCTCTGTGTAGTACAACACTATTCGTTGTGTTGCCATCAAAATTCAAATTTGAATTAATTTCTAAATCGCAAGCCTCAATATTTCCTGATTGTGCCATATAAGTACCATTGATGATGGCTATTCTTGATAAATCGGGTAATCCAGAATCAGACCAAGAAGATCCGTCCCAGGCTATTGGACCAACTGCATAGGTGCCTAATGAGATATTTTGTTTATAGTTGGAGGCATAAACTGTGGTATGATCCACTTCTATCCAATCATTTATGTCAAAATCCAAATGAGCCTCTTCGCTCGAACATCCTCCTTTGGTAAAAGAGGTCTTTTTACCCCATTTTTTCTTGTTATCGCCAATTATATCTACCCTGTCAGCAAAGCAATTTGAACCATTAGAAGTTGAAATAAGAACAATTTCGTCACCTTTTAATTGAAAATTATTATAAACTCGCACTTCACCAGGAGCTAATGATTTGATTTTGATGACATCACTGGGTTTTCTATTTGTTTTTTTCTTTTTTTTATATAAGGCTAAATAATATTGATCATTGGGAATTTTTCTATCGGATAAGTTTATTATTTCCACAAAATCATCTTTTCTTCCATTTTCAAAATATTGACTGATCATCAATTCTGAAGAGTATAGGATTTTTCCCCTTGCTGAAGGTTGTAGTTTAACTTGACCGCTGGAAACATTGGTGCAAAAAAGGGTTAGAAATGTAATTAAAAAAGCTCTCATTAAATAATAATTGATTACCATTGTTTTTATCTCTCAGCCTGGGGCAAGCAATTATTGAGCGTTATCTTTTGAATTTATTTTTAATATAACTAACTAATAACGTTATTAACAGGTGTTTATTGCAAATTAGAACTTTAATTTATCTTGTATTTTTGGTGACAAAATCCATAAAGTATATGCCATTTTATTTTTATTTTTGAAATCTATGAAACCAAAATATTTGATCACCATCATTGGGGCTACAGGAATTGGCAAAACCGAATTAAGTATAAAAGTGGCCAGGCACTTTAAAACTGAGATAATATCTTGTGATTCGAGACAGTTTTATAAAGAAATGCGTATCGGTACAGCGGTGCCATCCATGGAAGAGTTGCAAAAGGTTAAACACCACTTTATACAGAACAGGTCGATTTTTGAGGATTATAATGTTGGAGAATTTGAAAGGGATGCTTTACTGCTATTGGATCATCTCTTTAGTAATCATGATGTGGTTGTTATGGTAGGTGGAAGCGGATTGTATGTGAATGCTGTTCTTAATGGATTAGATGATTTCCCGGATGTTGACCCGGAAATTAGAATGAGATTAAAACTTGAATTGGAAGAAAAAGGGATTAAAACATTGCAGGAGCGTTTGAGGTTATTGGATCCCGAAGCCTATCAAAAAATTGATATCGAAAATAAGCAACGACTGATCAGAGCTCTTGAAATTTGTCTAGGAACAGGGAAGTCATATTCATCCTATTTAAATAGGAAAAAAGGTAATAGAAATTTTATTCCGATAAAAATAGGCTTAACCGCAGATAGAGAATTTGTCTATGATAGAATTAATAGGAGGGTGGATGCGATGATAAAAGAAGGGTTATTAGAAGAGGTTAAAAAATTATATATCGATAAAAGCTTAAATGCCTTACAAACAGTTGGATATAAAGAGTTATTTAAATATATAGATAAGGAGTTTACTTTGAGCGAGGCAGTGTCAGAAATAAA
>DAOUPU010000009.1 GCA_030625995.1 Flavobacteriaceae bacterium | reverse complement strand
CTTAACATCTTCGTTTAAATTTTTATGATCAAATTTATCTTCTATTTCACTCCTGATAATGTTCTTAAGAATTTTCATATCCATCACAAAACCCGTCTCAGGATGAATTTCACCAGTTACCGAAACTATCAATTCATAATTATGGCCATGATAATTTGGGTTAGCGCATTTTCCAAACACCGAGGAGTTTCTAGCATCTGTCCATTCGTTATTGTACAAACGATGGGCAGCATTAAAATGAGCTTTTCTATTAACCGTAACTTTCATTTGTTTAAAATTTATTCAACATCATTCTTAAAAAAACCAAAATCATCTGGTTTTTATTTTTAGCAAGTAAGCAATCTACTATTGCCATCCATTTGCATCAAACAAAATTACAAAATTTGAAAATGATAAAGGATAATTATTTGATAATTGAGTTATATTTGCCAAACATTCCAGCAGTTAAAAATATGTCAAAAAACCTCGTTCAATACTTAATACTACTCACGTTACTAGTTAGTTGCAACAAAATAAATGATTCAATTAAGGAAAATGACAGACCGAAAGTCAGTATAATTAAAAAAGAAAAAAAAGCGGTCAAAGTCGTGAAAAACAGGTTTAAAAAAAATGAATCAGATAGTATTGACACAAAAAATGTCGTTGAATTTTTAACTAAATATGGAACTTTAAATAAAGAAACCATTGTCCTTATTAAAACCAGATTAGGTAATATAAAAATCAAATTGTACAGGGATACTCAATTGCACAGAGCTAATTTTATATTTCTTTCCAAAATAGGGTATTTTGATTCCACTTGCTTTTACCGGGTTGTTCCTGATTTTATTATTCAAGGTGGAAATTCTGAAAGAATTACAACAATGAGATACAGAAATAAATATAGAAATTACAAAATACCTTCCGAATTTAAACCTAATCATAAACATAAATATGGTGCCTTAGCCGCCGCAAGAGACTGGGAAAATAATCCTCATAAAAAATCAACTCCTTTTGAATTTTATATCATTCAAAGCAGAGATGGTGGATATCATTTAGACGGAGAACATACTGTTTTTGGTGAAGTGATCTCTGGATTTTCTACAATGGATAAAATTGCAAATCTAAAAACAGGAAGCGATGAATGGCCATTGGATGATGTATTTATGAAAGTTGAAATTTTAGATTGATTTTTGAATAGGTAAATCCTATATTTGCCAAAAATTTTGATTGATGGATTTCTTAGAGGAAATAGAAAGAAGACGAACTTTTGGCATCATATCACATCCCGATGCCGGTAAAACCACTTTGACCGAAAAGCTATTGCTGTTTGGTGGTGCCATTCAAGAGGCCGGAGCGGTTAAGAATAACAAAATCAAGAAGGGCGCAACCTCTGATTTTATGGAAATTGAAAGGCAGCGAGGAATCTCTGTGGCCACTTCCGTTTTGGCCTTTAACTATAAGGGTATAAAAATAAACATCCTGGATACACCAGGGCATAAAGATTTTGCCGAAGATACTTTTCGAACTTTAACTGCTGTTGACAGTGTTATCGTTGTTATTGATGCTGCTAAAGGTGTGGAGGAACAAACGGTTAAATTGGTGGAAGTATGCAGAATGCGTAAAATCCCGATCATTGTTTTTATCAATAAATTAGATCGCGAAGGGAAAGATGCATTTGATCTGTTGGATGAAGTGGAACAAAAATTAAATCTAAAAGTTGTTCCTTTAAGTTTTCCAATAGGAATGGGTTATGATTTTAAGGGTATTTATAATATCTGGGAGAAAAAATTGAACCTTTTTTCCGGTGATATTAAACAAACTGTTTCGGACGGTGTAGAATTTAATGATATCAATAATCCTGAATTGGACAAAGTTATCGGTGAGAAATGGGCCAATGATCTAAGAGAAGAATTGGAACTGATTGAGGAAGTTTATCCTTCATTCAATAAAGAGGAATATTTAAAGGCCGAATTACAACCTGTGTTTTTTGGATCGGCTTTGAATAATTTTGGTGTTAAAGAATTATTAGATTGTTTTATTGAGATTGCCCCCTCCCCACAGCCTAAAATGTCTGATACACGATTGGTCGATTCAAAAGAAAATAAATTTACGGGATTTGTCTTTAAGATCCATGCCAATATGGATCCAAAACACCGGGATAGACTGGCCTTTGTTAAAGTAGTTTCCGGTATATTTAAAAGAAATACGAACTATTTACACGTCAAAAAAGGCAAAAAGTTAAAATTTTCAAGTCCAAATGCCTTTTTTGCAGAAAAAAAAGAAATAGTTGACGAATCCTTTCCCGGAGATATTGTTGGTTTACACGATACAGGAAATTTTAAAATTGGCGATACCTTAACAGAAGGTGAAATATTGGAATTTAAAGGAATTCCGAGTTTTTCTCCTGAGCATTTTAGATATGTGAACAATGCCGATCCGATGAAATCCAAGCAATTAGCCAAAGGACTGGATCAATTAATGGATGAAGGTGTGGCGCAATTATTCACATTAGATATCAACGGAAGGAAAGTTATAGGTACCGTTGGTGCCTTACAGTTCGAAGTTATACAATATAGACTGGAGCATGAATACGGAGCAACATGTTCTTACGAAAATTTAAATGTACACAAAGCCTGCTGGGTTGAACCGGAATATGAGAACAGTGAAGAGTTCAAAGAATTTAAAAGGGTCAAACAAAGATATCTGGCCAAAGATAAAATGGGACAATTGGTATTCTTAGCCGATTCTGCTTTTACCATTCAAATGACACAGGAAAAATATCCTCATGTTAAACTTCATTTTGTTAGTGAGTTTAAGTAAGGTGAAAATCTGCCCTAACTTACTTATAAAAAATTAGGTATTTTATAGAATCTTAATCACAAACAATTCGTCAAAGCAATTACTATTCAATTATTCCTCATTCTTATTGGAACCACTTAATTTCTCCAGGGTAAATTCATCGTCTTTTAGCCCTTGATTGATCTTAATATCCGTCATAATAATAGTTGTTTTATGCATTTTTTTAATATTTTGCATAGTAACCTCGTTGGCAACCCAAAGCCCATCAATTTTTTTATATTTAGTAGTTGATATTTTTTCGATACTATTTAGACCGTAGAATTCAATTTTTTCCGGGTAGAAGAATTTCTTATTAAGATAGACAATCAGGTGGTTGTATTCCATATCATTATTTTTTGAATTTAAATCCAAAATGTAGATGGTCTCTCTGGTTTGATGAATTTTAGCATTATAATTTTCGGAATATGATATGTTTGCCATATCCTTAACAGAGAAGTCCGATTTGTTCAAACTGCCCTCCGCCAGATTAGTTATTTTTTTTGGTTTTTTAAACAGGGGTAGATACAAATACATCTCACCATTTGGAAGAGATAAGGTAGCGATTCCTTCATCAGATTCAGGAAAAGTATACCGAAATAATTTTTTATCCCCATCTTTTTGTATAATAACAGCCTTTTTAATCTTTTCCTTCTTAGTATTAAGATTAACCAGAATCATTTCAATATTCGATGATTTATCTTTAATTTTTGAAGCCGTCTGATCCATTTTTTTGAGCAAATCATTTGCATCTACTGTCTGTGCCAGCATCAAATTATTATTGCAAATAAAAAAGAGGGAAATCAATATAATTCGGAAGATTATTTTTTTCATTTTTATGTTCATCGTTTAGAGCATTTAATGGGTCAAAAATACTACTTTAATTTACTTTTTAATAAAAATTGGAATTATAAACGATAAGAAAATGATGTAAATTATTTAAGTGACTTATTTTCTTTTTTACCCATTAGAATTGTGGCAGGCAATAAAGTCAGTGCCCCCATACTTGACCCGAACATACTGAGCGCAATTAGAATACCGAAGTACATCATTGGTATCAAATCGGAAAAAATCAAAACGGAAAATCCGGCAGCGACAGAAATGAAATTAACAAAAATAGCCTTTCCACTTACCAACATGGTGTCTTTTAATGCTTCATTAATGTTCTGATATTTTTTATACCCATGATTAAAATGAGAGATGAAGTGAATGGAATAGTCTATTCCTATTCCCATTGCCACACTGGCCACCAATACAGTTGCAATATTTAATGGTATACCTGTATATCCCATAAATCCATATAGAACCGCTATCGTTGCAAGAATAGGTAAGCTTGCGTATATACCTTCTCGCAAAGATCGAAACATCAGACTAATAACTGTAATTACCAATATTACAGCGATGATCAAACTAGCTACCTGGCTTCTAACCAGGCTTTTATCCATTTGAACCGTCACGTAAGGCATACCGGTGACCTCAACAGTAAAATTCTCCGATTCATGTTCTAAAAGGTAATCCTTTAGATATTTGTCGAAATTTTCGACTTCACTTTGCCCTTTATTATTAAACTTGGCGACTATTATACCTTGATCAAGATCTTCGGTAACCAGTTGACTTATGTTTTCATTCTGCCCAATTAAAAACCATAATTGCTGTATCTTTTCTTTTACCTCCGGAACTTTTTCTTCACCGCTTAATGCCTTGTTCAAATTTATTACAATGTCTGAGATAGATTGAGCATTTGTTATATATGGACTGGCTTTCATATACTCTTGAACATCATGCATGTTTTTAAGAAGTTCGGGACTTAACATATCTCCTTTATAAACAACAAATATCGGTTTAGAGCCTCCAAATTTCTCCTCAACTATTTCGTCAGAAACAGTTACCGGATGATCGGACTTAAAATATTCACTTACACTTACACTTCTTTTAAGCATAAAAATGCCAAGAACTCCAATTAGAAACAGTAATACCCACACCCCTATTACACGTGATGGGTGTGAAATTACGGCTTTATATAATGGAAGAAGTACATAGATATTCAAATAAGATTTTCCCTTCTTAGCAGAAACACCATCTTTGAATTTTTTTTTCTTGTTTGGGATAATGGCGAGTAATGCAGGAACGAGAACAATAGCCAAAAACCCAGAGTACAAAGTTCCTAAAGCAGCTAACATTCCAAAATCTCTAATCATACTGAGATATGCTCCAAATATAAAAGATAGAAAACCTATCATTGTAGTTAGTGCCGTTAAAATCACCGGTATCATAATTAATGGTAATGCCCTAGCGACAGTTTTTTTGGGGTCTTCACCCTTAAACTGATTGATCCTGTTCAAAACATGAATTGCATAAGCACTTCCAACGGCCAGAATTATTATTGGAACATTATTGGACACCATGGAAAGTTTTAATCCTAATAAAATAAATGTACCAATTGCCCACACTATAGCCAAACCAGCGGTTAACAGAGGTAAAATCACACCCCTTAAACTATGAAAACTTAGATACAAGATGAAGGCTATAACTAAGAATGAGATTGGGATCAGTTTCATCATATCCGTTGAAACTACATCGGCAACATACTTTTTCATAAAAGGTGCACCGGCAAAATAAAATTTTTCAGGAAGCTGAAGCTTTTCAATTTTATTAATTACCTCTCGAGAAACATCATTAGTATTCGCATCATCTTGAAAAGTAAAAAGAATAACTGTGGCTTTCCCATCTTTTGAAACTATATTCCCAGAAATCATTTTATCGTTAGTAATTCTATCTCTGATAATCTCGGATTCCTTTTCAGTCTTTGGCCATTTATGTCTACTGATTAGATCATCCACCTCAAAATTATCTCCCTCAACATTAAAACTCATTATATTTGTAATGCTGGTAACAGATAAAAGTCCATCCATTTCAGTCAAGGTATCTGTTACCTGTTCGATATGATGCAGTACTTCAGAACGGAAAACATTTTCGCTTTCAACGATCATCATTCCTATTTCTGTACCCCCAAATCTTTTACCAATTTCCTTAAAAAGCAATACTGTCTCGTCATCATCCGGTAAGGCATCGATCACATTAGAATCTACTTCAAGAAATTTGAGTTGATAACTAAAAAAGGCTGTAATTAGAAGAATAGTAAATAAAACAACCCATCTAAATTTCACAATAAGGTTTGAAAGCTTTTCCATTGGTTCGATTAAAAATAAAGTTCAAAAGTATTTAAAAATTTATGTTATCCTATAAATAAAAGAAGTATTTCTCTAATTAAAAAAAGTTTACCAATAAACCGAAACGGTTAACACTGGCATAGAAATTAAGGCTAGTATTCCTACTAAAGACATAACAAATTTTACAAAGTTCACCACTTTTTGTAAACTGAGAACTAGATTTGTCATAAGCCAATTGATCAAATTCACCTGCAGGAATAAACCAGGTTAAAAATGTTAAAAGAGTGGCAGTTATAACTAGAATGGTTTGCGCAGTAGGAAACTTATATTTTCGTATTGAAGAATTTGATTTTCATCAAATATAATCAAAAATTAATTTCCATAATTTACTATATTTACGGTCATGAACTCAAAAATTATAGCTGACGGTATTTTAAGAGCTTTGGCAATTATTACCGGAATTGTTTTGACCTTACTCTTTCTGGCTAAGATCAAATCCGTGTTAATATACATAACGATTGCATTTGTCCTTACCCTGATTGCCAGACCAATATTGCTTTTTTTAAGACGTAGATTGAAAGTACCAAAAACCCTCTCGGTTGTTATAACTATTTGCTTCTATTTAATGCTTATTTTCGGTATCATCTCAATGTTTATACCGTTAATTGTTAAACAAGGTCATAATATTTCACTTTTAAATACAGCTGAATTCATTGAAAATATTAAACTATTGCTGAGCCAGATCAGGAAGTATATCTCGAACAGAAATATTGATTTTTCGATTGAGTTACAAGAGATGATCACTTCAAATTTTCAATCTATCCCAAGTTTACTGAATTCTTTCATCGGTTTAATTGGTTCCTTTAGTATTGGCTTATTCTCTGTTTTATTTATTTCATTTTTCTTTATGAAAGATGCAAAGCTATTTCATAAACTTTTTTTAGCGATCACTCCGGACGAAAAAGAAGAGCGAATTCTAAAATCTTTAGAAACGATCAATAAATTATTATCCCGTTATTTTATTGGATTGATAATTCAAATTACTATTTTATTTACAATCTATTCCATAACTCTGTTGATTGTAGGAGTAGAAAGTGCCGTTGTCATTGCATTTCTTTGTGCCTTATTAAATATAATTCCATATATAGGTCCGCTAATTGGAGGAGTTTTAATGGTAACATTAACCATGACAAGTAGTCTTGAATATGATTTCCAAACTTATATTTTACCAACAACCTTATACGTTTTAATTGGATATTTAGGGGCACAATTAATAGATAACTTTTTTAGCCAACCCATTATTTTTTCAAAAAGCGTAAATTCTCACCCTTTGGAGATATTTTTAGTTATTGTAATAAGTGGTTTCCTATTTGGTGTTACGGGAATGATCTTGGCAGTACCATCCTATACCGTTATTAAGGTCATTTTAAAAGAATTTTTATCTGATCTTCCAATATTTAAGGCTACTGCCGATATAGACAACAAAATTGAATAAGGCTATTTTAAATACTGATGTTCAATCCTTTATTAATAAGAATCTAAATGAAGAACCCACAAGGCTTATTTTGAAAGGCAGCCCTTTTCCACAGGTTAATATTCAAGAAATTGTAGAGCAAATTATCTCTAAGAAAAAGTGCGAGAAAAAATTATCTGTCTGGTTTCATACCAAATCTATTTATTATCCAAACAAATTAAATATAGAACAAACTTCTTCAGAGATTACGGCCAAGTATAAAGCGGAATTGGTATCTGGGAACTCTCTAATTGATATTACAGGTGGTTTTGGAGTAGATTGCTTTTATTTTTCTAAAAAGATTAAAAATGTAACGCATTGTGAAATCGAGTCCAATCTTTCTCAAATTGTTCAATATAATTATAAAATATTGCAAATTGATAATATAAGAACCATTCCTCAAAACGGTTTGGACTATTTGGATAAGATCCATCAGAAATATGACTGGATCTACGTTGATCCTTCTCGTAGAAGTGATGTGAAAGGGAAAGTATTTTTACTGGAGGACTGCTTGCCAAATATTCCAAACAATCTAGATCATTTATTTCAGTTTACGGACAATGCATTGTTAAAGACCTCTCCATTATTAGATATTTCGGCTAGTATTAAGGCTCTTATACATACAAAAGAGATCCATGTCGTAGCGATCAACAATGAAGTGAAAGAACTGCTGTTCTTATTACAAAAAAATTACATAGAAGAGATAAATATCAGAACGGTGAACCTTAAAAAAGAAACGTCAGAACTATTTGAATCTTCTTTAAATCAGGATAGCAAGGCTTCTTATGCTCTTCCTTCAAACTATTTATACGAACCCAATGCCGCCATTTTAAAGGCAGGTCTATTTAGGGAGATCTCCTCTCAATTGAATATTGACAAGTTACACGTCAACAGTCACTTATATACTTCCATTGATTTGATTGAGTTTCCAGGAAGGAGATTTAGAATAGTTCAATCTACTTTTTTTGATAAAAAGAAATTGCTCAAAATAGTTCCGTCGCGAAAGGCAAATATCACAACAAGGAATTTTCCGCAAACTGTAGTTCAAATTCGAAAAAAAACAGGTCTTAAAGATGGTGGGAATGTATATTTATTTTTTACAACTAATATTCACGATAAAAACATCGTTTTGGTTTGTGAGAAAGTTTAACAGATACATCAAATTACCGCTCAATATATTTAGTATATTTATTTTTGAAAAAATCGAGTTGTTTTAATCTACTAACAAAAACAAATGGCAAATAAAAATATCCGAACATTATCCTCTAGAAAAGGTTTGGATGATAATCTTTTTGAAAATATAGCAGAACTTTCTAAGAAAGCTGCAACTGAAAAAGAATTCCATCAGCTGGCTCAACGCTTTATAATTGACGATTCTGTAGTTTTTGGCACTACCACATTTTATGATTTTCTAAAACCAGAGAACAGAAATAAAAAAATACATGTATGCAACGGTACAGCTTGCATGGTTTCTAGCACACAAGAGGAATTAAATAAAAACATTCGAAATCATTTTCAGACAAATGAAATAGGACATGCTGCTTGTGTAGGTCGTTGTCATACAAATAGTGCTTTCATGTACAATGACAAAACTTACTCCGCCAAAACGGAAGGGGAATTAAGAAATATATTTTCTTCCAGCAATAAAGAACTCACGCAAGAAAATCATTATGCTGTCGGGGCGAATACAATACCTGTCTTAACTTCAAAAATTGATAATTTAGAAAAATTTTATGCTTTGGCAGATGACTTTAAGGCTAAAGCGAATGAAATAATTCAAGAACTGAAAATATCAAACTTGCGTGGCCGTGGTGGTGCCGGTTTCCCTTTTTGGTTAAAATTGGATACAGTGATTAAAGAAGAAAACAACCAAAAATACATTGTGTGTAACGCTGATGAAGGGGACCCCGGAGCTTATTCTGACATGTACTTAATGGAACATCAGCCTCATAAAGTGCTATTTGGCATGTATGTTACCGGCAAATGTGTAGGAGCAAATATTGGTGTATTGTACATAAGAGGCGAATATCCGGATTCAATAAAAATAATGAATAATGCGATCGATGAACTGAGAGATAAAGAACTGATCAATGGTTTTAAATTTAAAATCATAAAAGGTCAGGGCAGTTATGTTTGTGGTGAAGAAACAGCCTTATTAAATTCAATTGAAGGCTTACGGCCGGAAGTAAGAGTTCGTCCTCCCTACCCTGCTACATATGGATTATTTGGCAAACCAACGGTTCTCAGTAATGTAGAAACTTTTGCAAATATAAATTGGATACTAAAAAATGGTGGTAAGGCTTATGCTGAATTAGGAACTAAGAATTCTTCCGGAACCAAATTAGTGTCTTTGGATAGTTTCTTTAATCAGCCAGGCATGTATGAGATTGAAATGGGAACGCCTATAATGAAGGTATTTGAAGATTTTGGTAATGGATTTAGATCTGAAATAAAGGCCGTACAAATTGGAGGACCTTTGGGAGGAATTGTACCCCTGGATAAAATAAATGATTTGACATTGGATTTTGAGTCCTTAAATGAAAACGGATTTTTATTAGGACATGCGAGTTTTGTCTCTATTCCAACTGATTTTCCAATGGTGAGGTTCATTGAGCATTTGATGGAATTTACCGCTGTTGAAAGCTGCGGCAAATGTTATCCTTGTCGAATTGGGGCACATCGAGGATTTGAAATGTTACAAAAAGCTCAAAATGAAGATTATAAAATTGACCGTGAGCTTTTTAATGATCTAATGGAAACTTTAGAAATTGGTTCTTTATGCGCATTGGGCGGAGGTGTTCCTCTGCCAATTAAAAATGCCTTGCAGTATTTTGATGATGAATTGAAAGAATATTTTTCCTAACCGCAAAGAACGCAAGGTATTGGCAATGTACGCTAAGAAAATTAACTATGACAGAAAATGAAATCTCAAAAATAATATTTAATTGTGCATTAAAAGTGCATAAAGCCTTAGGTCCCGGACTTCTAGAGAGTTCTTATGAAGAGTGCATGTATTATGAACTGAACAAATCTGGATTACACGTTCAAAAACAAAAAACATTACCTCTTATTTATGAGGAAGTTAATTTAGAAATTGGATATAGAATTGATCTAATTGTTGAAGATAAAGTTATTATCGAGTTAAAAGCCGTTGAAGTATTAAATGATGTCCATTTAGCTCAAATCTTGACTTATTTGAAGTTATCCAATTGTAAATTAGGAATGTTAATTAATTTTAATGTGTCACTAATTAAAAATGGTATTCGAAGAGTAGTAAATAATCTATAGCGAGCTTAGCGCATCCTGTTTTTAAACTGGACTTTGCGCCCTTTGCGGTTAAAAAAATTATGAAAGCATATATAAACAAAATAGCACACAATATAGAACAAGGAGAAACAATTCTTGATTTTGTTAGGAGAATTGAAAGTATAGATGCTATTCCAACTATGTGTCAGGACGATAGACTGGAAAATTTTGGCTCTTGCCGGGTTTGTTCTGTCGATGTTGCACGAGAAAAAGACGGACCAGTCAAAACTGTTGCTTCTTGCCATACTCCCATTTTTGACGGAGCCTATATTTATCATAACACTGATAAAATAAAAAGATTGCGAAAAAATGTTGTTGAGCTGATCTTAAGTGATTATCCTTCTGATAAAGTTTTTCCGGAGGAAGGAAAAAGACCAACCGAATTCCAAAAAACCATTGCTCAAATAGGAATTCCAAATATACGATACCCTCAGGGTGAAAATCATTTAAAAATTGAAAGAGACAATTCACATCCTTATATAAAATCCGACTTGTCTCAATGTATCAATTGCTTTCGCTGTATTAGGGCCTGTGAGGAAATTCAAGGAGAAATGATATTAGGCATGAGTGGAAGAGGGTTTGCTACCAGTATTATAAAAGGTTTTGATACAAATTTTGATCTATCGGCATGTGTTTCTTGTGGAGCTTGTGTACAGACCTGTCCCACGGAAGCTTTATCGGACAAATTTGAAACCAAGACCCTAATCCCGGATGAAACTATAAGAACAACCTGTACCTACTGCGGTGTTGGATGTCAGTTAGATGTTTCGGTAATTAATGGAGAAATCAAAGGAATTCAATCCCCTGTAACAGCTGAAGTTAACCAGGGGCACACCTGTTTAAAAGGTAGGTTTGCTTTTCAGTTTTATAATCATCCCGACAGACTAACCGATCCGTTAATTAAAAGAGATGGCAAATTTGAGGTTGCCACCTGGGATGAAGCTTATGATTTTATAACTGAAAAATTATTGAAGGTCAGAAACGAATATGGCGTAGATGCCATAGGAAGTATTTCTTCATCAAGAGCAACCAATGAAGAAAATTATTTAATGCAAAAAATGACTCGTGTTGCTTTAAATACCAATAATATTGATGGTTGTGCGAGAGTTTGTCATGCTCCAACGGCCTATGGAATGCAACAGGCATTTGGTACAGGTGCAGCAACAAATTCTATTAATGATATAGGATCAACCGATTGTATTTTTCTTTTTGGTGCCAATCCCACAGAAGCCCATCCGGTTACGGGAGCTAAAATCAAACAACTATTTATGCAAGGGGTTACCAGCATTGTTGTAGATCCTGTTATAACTAAATTAGCCAGATTGGCAAAATATCATTTACAGCTAAGACCTGGTACCAATGTGGCTCTTTTAAATATGATGGCACATTATATTATTAAAGAGGAATGTGTAAATAATGAATTTATCCAAAAGTATACGGAATATTATAAAGACTTTAAGGATCACGTTTTGGATTTAAATATGGATGATCTGGAAGAATTAACAGGAGTGTCAAAACAATTAGTAAGAGAAGCTGCTCTGGCATATGCAAAGTCCAATAATGCAATGGAATTCCATGGTTTAGGCGTAACAGAACATTTTCAGGGGAGTAAAACGGTAATGTTACTGTCAAATTTAGCCATGATGACCGGAAATATTGGAAGGCCAGGTGTTGGTTTAAACCCTCTTCGTGGTCAAAATAATGTTCAAGGAGCTGCAGATATGGGAGTACAACCACATCAGGGTGCCGGTTATTTGGATATAAATGATCGCGATATTCAAAAATATTATGCTGATAAATATGGTATACCAAAAATGCCTGAAAAAGAAGGTTTAAAGATTCCTGAGATGCTGGAAGCTGCAATTTCCGGAAAATTTAAAGCCTTATGGATCATGGGTGAAGATACTTTAATGACAGATCCCAATACCAATCACATTAGAAAGGCAATGGAAGAACTTGACATTTTAATTGTACAAGAATTATTCATGTCGGCTACAGCTGAAATAGCAGACGTAGTTTTACCCGCTAGTTCTTATTTTGAAAAAAATGGAACTTTTACTAATGGAGAGCGTCGTGTTCAAAGAGTAAATAAAGTAACTGAGCCAATTGGGAATTCAAAATCGGATGGTCAGATAATTATAGACATGATGTATAGATTGGGTTATGAACAACCAACCGGCAAATTATATAATGCCGCTAAAATATTAGAGGAGATTGCGGATGTTATACCCTTTATGAAAGGAATTACTTGGGAAGGTTTAGGGAAAAATGGGTTGCAGTGGCCTGTTTTGGAAGATGGGTCAGACACAAAAATAATTCACAAAAATGGATCCTTTAAAAGAGGTAAAGGCAAATTTCACCATTTTGATTTTGAAGAAACTCCTGAATTGGTAGAACACCGAAAAAAATACCCATTTATTCTTACAACGGCACGTCAGTTAGAACATTATAATGCCGGTACCATGACGAGAAGAACAGATAACCAGGATATTTCTCCCATGGATTATCTCGAAATAAATCCGCTGGATGCTGCAGATAAAGATATAAATGCAGATGATAGAGTTAGAATTTTTTCTGATAGAGGAAGTGTTGAAATACCTGTTAAATTAACTTATTTAGTCAAACCTGGTGTTGTGAGAACAACTTTTCATCAGCCAGAGATCTTTATCAATATGATTACCGGTAATGTGGGAGATGAATACACTTTAACGCCTGAATACAAAGTGGTTGCAGTTGATTTCGAAAGAATATAATTATATTTGAATAGTGAGCCCATCAAAGGCCAGAAAAACATTTTCGGGCAGTATTTTAGAAACTTCCGCATGGAATCCTAATTTATGACTAATGTGGGTTAGGTATGCTCTTTTAGGTTTAACTTCTTCAATAAAATCTAGAGATTGTTGCAAATTAAAATGGGTTGGATGTTCATCAATTCTCAAAGCATTAACTACCAGCACTTCTAATTTATCTAGTTTTTCTATTTCTTTATTTGTTATAGTTTTCGCATCCGTTATATAAGCAAAATCATTGAACCTAAAACCAAATATTTTTAGTTTTCCATGTAAAACTTCAATGGGTGTTACTTTTATATTATCCAGGTGAAAAGATTTATTTTCAATTTCATTCAAAATAACATTTGGTGCTCCTATATATTTATTACTAATTGTAAAAATATATTTAAATCTCTCCATTAAATTTTCTATTACATCATTTTTAGCATAAAAAAGTACATGGCCATTTTTATGAGAAAAAGGACGTATATCATCTAAACCGGCGGTATGATCTGCATGAAAATGTGTAAAAAGTATACCGTTTATATTTTTTACTTTTGAGTTCAACATTTGCTGGCGAAAATCAGGTCCACAATCAATAACATATGTATAATTATCCCATTCAATCAATACTGAAGATCGCAATCGTTTATCTTTTGGGTCCTTTGATAAACAAACATCATTCGTACATCCAATAACTGGGATTCCTTGAGAAGTACCGGTTCCTAAAAATGTTAGTTTCATGTGTCAACATTTATTGTTTTTCAAAAGTCACATGCTGCCTGCCTACCTGCCGTAGGCAGGTTCGCAATTAATCATTCCATTGGGGGAGAAAAATTTTAACATGCTCTTTTTATATGAAAATATTACTGACAAATTTAACATTTAAAAACAAATAGCTAAATAAAAATATTCATAGAATTAATTTCAAAAATAATTAGTGTGATTCATGTTACAAAATCAATTATATTAAGGTAAAACGCATATATAACAGACTTAGATTGTACTACTTAAGCCTAATTTACAATTCACAGATAATTGCAAATTAAATGATTAAAATCAGGTTTTTAATTTATATAATATTTTAACTTTACATAACTCAAAACAAAATAATTTCAAACATGAAAATAGGCATTCTAAAAGAAACGAAAAAAGGTGAAATGAGGGTTTCTATTTCGCCAATTATAGCCAAACAACTTATTGAAAAAGGATTTGATGTTGTGGTTGAAGAAGATGCAGGATTATCTTCTAAATTTAAAAATTCAGATTACAAAAATATTGGTGCGTCCATTGAAAAAAGAGGTGCGGTTTATAAAGAATCCGAGATACTTATAAAAATCAATCCATTTGGAGATGATGGATTAAAATTAATCGATGATAGCCATATTTTAATGTGTCAGTTATTTCACAAATCTAACTCAGATCTTATTAAAGAAATTGCATCAAGAGGAGCAACAGCTTTTTCAATGGATGCCATGCCTCGAATTTCCAGAGCGCAAGATATGGATGTTTTAAGCTCACAAAATAATTTAGCGGGTTACAAAGCTGTAATTAGAGGAGCCTATGAAATGACAAAGATTTTTCCTTTAATGATGACTGCAGCAGGAACAATAACGCCATCTCGGGTATTGGTCTTTGGAGTCGGTGTCGCGGGATTACAAGCTATCGCTACAGCAAAACGCTTAGGAGCTGTGGTTGAGGCGACCGATATAAGGTTAGAGACCAAAGAACAGACAGAATCGCTTGGTGCCAAGTTTATTACTGTAGACAATACAGGTGAAGAGTCAGATAAAGGTTATGCTAAAGCAGCCTCGGCAGATTACGTTAAAAGACAAAAAGAAGCCGTAAACAAATCATTATTTAAAGCGGATCTGGTTATAACAACTGCAATGGTACCGGGTAGAACATCTCCCGTACTGATTACTAAAGAACAAGTTGGACAAATGAAAAATGGTGCGGTAATAATTGATTTAGCGGCTGCACAAGGTGGTAATTGCGAGCTGAGTAAAATGGGTCGGATGGTCATAAAACATGGAGTTAAAATAATAGGAACTACTATATCTCCTGAGAGTGTATCCACCAATGCCAGTGATTTATATGCAAAAAACATGTATAATTTTATAATGCACTTAACGGAAGACAATGCATTCAAATGGGATCTAGAAGAGGAAATTACGGATGAGACCTTAATTATACACAAAGGTGAAATTAGAAAAAAATGGAAAAACAAAATAAATTATGAATGAATTAATAGATTTTATTAGCAACAATCTCCAAATGTTTTATATCGTTATCTTAATGATTTTTGTTGGAGTAGAAATTATTGGGCACGTACCTGCCGTATTACATACACCGCTGATGTCTGGTGCAAATGCAATTCATGGAGTTGTTATCATCGGTGCAATTATAGTGATGTTAGGTACTGACACAGAGAACATACTGGCACTTTCATTAGGATTTGTGGCAGTATTCCTTGGAACGTTAAACGTGGTGGGTGGCTTTGTAGTGACCGACCGCATGTTAGAAATGTTTAAAAAGAAAAAATAATGGAATATATATTTAGTCTCGAGTTTATTTATTTAATCGCATCTATTACCTATATACTTGGTTTAAAGATGCTTGGACATCCGGAAACAGCAAGAAAAGGCAACTTAATAGCTGCCGCAGGTATGACATTAGCAATATTTGGTACTATATTTTTATACCAGGGGGAAGTTCCTGCCTTAATATATGCACTTATTGGCGTTGCAATTTTAATTGGTACCATAATTGGTTGGATCGTTGCAAAAAAAGTTGATATGACAAAGATGCCTGAATTAGTATCCTTGTTCAATGGTATGGGAGGTGCAAGTGCAGCTTTAATTGGATTGATTGAATTTCATCATTATACTGGAAATCAATTATCCATATTAACAATTATTGCCGCAATGATCATTGGTAGTGTTTCTTTCTCTGGTAGTATGATCGCATGGGCCAAACTTAATGGAACGCTGAGAAACCCTATCCGTTTACCAAAATATAATATTTTAAATAATGTCTTCCTCCTTGCTATTTTAGTTTTTGGAGCTTATATTGTTATAAGCGGTGCTGATAGTCAGGTCTATCTTTACATTTTATTCTTTGCAGCGCTCCTTTACGGAATTCTATTTGTAATTCCTATTGGCGGTGCAGATATGCCGGTAGTTATTTCATTATTAAATTCATTTACCGGGTTAGCAGCCGCCTTTGGTGGTTTCTTGTATGGAAATATGGTGATGCTTACCGGTGGTATTTTAGTAGGATCTGCAGGTACAATTTTAACATTAGCAATGTGTAATGCAATGAACAGGCCTTTAGCCAATGTTATTTTTGGCGCATTTGGAGAAAGTGATGATGCCGAAGCTGGATCTGATAGTACCATGAAAGGTTCTATTAAACAAGCATCTCCAAGTGATGTTGCAATTTTAATGAACTATTCACAAAAAGTCATTATTGTTCCGGGCTATGGTTTAGCAGTTGCACAAGCACAGCATGTAATTCATGAATTAGAGCAATTATTAACCAGTAAGGGCATCGAAGTTAAATATGCCATTCACCCTGTTGCCGGAAGAATGCCCGGTCATATGAATGTGTTATTAGCAGAAACGAATGTTGACTATGATAAATTGATTGAAATGGACGATATAAATCCCGAATTTCAAAGTACAGATGTGGTATTTGTTGTTGGGGCCAATGATGTTGTCAATCCTGCTGCGCATAACGATCCTTCAAGTCCCATCTATGGTATGCCAATCCTCGACGTTGAAAATGCAAAACATATTATTGTCAATAAACGAAGTATGAAACCAGGCTATGCCGGAATTGAAAATGAATTATTTTATAATCAAAAGACCTCTATGCTCTTTGGAGATGCAAAAGAGGCATTGACCAAGCTTTTACATGAACTAAAAAATATGTAATTTTTTATGACTTAATTATTTTTTAACATTAAATATTATCTTAGGAACTATTTAATTTAAAGGGATGCTAATATTTTGAATATATTTTATAGATATTCAAAACTTAAGTATCTTTGAAAAAAGATATAAAAATGACTGTTTTAAAAAATGACCAACAGCTGGATCATGTACTTTCCTTTAAACAAAAGGCTTTACGGATCAATTTAAATGAAGTTATCTACGGTACTTTTGCTGAAATTGGTGCGGGACAAGAAACAGTTCGTCATTTTTTTAGAGCTGGTGGTGCTTCAAATACCATTGCCAAGGCAATGTCTGCCTACGATAAAAATTTTTCAGACGCTATTTATGGAATGGAGGACGATAAAAGATATGTTACCGAATCTCGGTTAACAAGGATGTTGTCCCATGAAATTAGTCTAATTGAAGATAGATTAGACAGAAACAAATATCCGAATAAAATATTTTTTTCATACGCCAATACCGTAACAACTATTGATTTTGTTAAAAGATTTAAGGGTCACGGATGGGTAGGTATTAAATTTCAATTAGACCCGCTCGAGGACTATAATGAAATTGTCCTCCATGTTCGTTTCAAACAAACAAATTCACAATTACAGCAGGAAACATTGGGTATGCTGGGTGTAAATTTGATTTATGGCGCATTCTATCTGAATGACAAACCAAAGGATCTGGTAAGATCTTTTTATGACAATATAGAAAAAGACACCTTAGAGATCGATATGGTTAATTTCTCCGGTTCGAGATTTATGTATGTTGATAATAGATTAATGAGTTTGCATTTGGTAAAGAACGGTATGACAGATGCCGTAATGTTTGGCCCGGATGGACAAAATCTATTACCTGCGCATGAGTTATACAAAAAGAATATCTTAACACTACGGGGAAGTTTTAGACCCGTTACAAAGGTAAATATGGAAATTTACCAGGAATCAAAAAAGTTATTTTTGGCAGAAAAAAAAGTAAAAAAAGAAAATGCCAAGATCATTTTTGAAATTACTCTTGCAAATTTACGTGCTGAAGGGAAAATTAATGAACGTGATTTCTTAGACAGAGCAGAATTATTATGTTCTCTTGGTCAGACAGTTATGATTACTAACTTCCAGGAATACTATAGGTTAGTCGATTATTTTGCTGAGTTCACAAAAGCAAGGATGGGACTTGCAATGGGGGTATTTAATTTGATACAAATATTCGATGAAAAATATTACCGAAATATTAGTGGTGGCATATTAGAGGCTTTCGGTAAGTTATTCTATAAGGACCTGAAAATTTATTTATACCCACTAAAAGATCTGGAGACCGGGGAAATTATTACGAGTGAAAATTTAAAAGTACACCCTCGTATGAAAGAATTGTATAAATATTTCAAGTTCAACGGCAGAATAATTGATCTAGGCAATTTTGATAATGACATATTAGATATTTTCTCTAGGAAAGTTTTTAAAATGATTGCAAACGGTGAGAGTGGTTGGGAAGATATGTTACCGGGAGAAGTTGTAGCAGATATTATTAAGAACAAGCGGTTGTTTGGTTATTCTCAACGAAAACATGATGCTAACAAGAAAAAAAATAAAACTTAATCAACACTCAAAAAATTATTTTACAAAATTTGAGTAGCGTGTTCTTTTGTTTTCACTTTAGAAATGATATTTTCAATATTTCCTGATTCATCTATTACAAATGTTGTTCGGTGAATACCATCGTATTCCCTACCCATAAACTTTTTCGGTCCCCACACACCATAAGCATTGATTATATCTTTATCCTCATCAACTAGCAAACTATAGGGTAAATTATTTTTTATAGCAAAATTTGACTGTCGTTTTTGAGAATCAGCGCTCACTCCAATTATTTCATATCCTTTTTTGAGGAATTCTTGATAATTATCCCTTAAATTACATGCTTCCATGGTACATCCCGGAGTACTTGCCTTAGGGTAAAAGAACAATACTATCTTTTTTCCCAAATAATCCTTTAATCGTACTGTTTTATTATTTTGGTCAATGCTATCAAAATCAGGAGCTTTATCGCCAATCTTCAATGTTGTCATAATTCGTATTTTTATATTCCAAAATTACTCAAAATATGAATAAGAAAGCAAAAGTAAAGTTTGTAATTGATACGTTGAATAAATTATACCCAAATCCACCTATTCCATTAGCGCATAAAGACCCTTATACCCTATTAATTTCGGTATTACTTTCTGCTCAGAGTACAGACGCAAGGGTGAATTTAATAACTCCAATACTATTTGCTAAAGCAGATAACCCATATGACATGATAAAACTATCTGTTGAAGAAATTAAAGAGATCATTAAACCCGTTGGTCTGTCTCCAATGAAATCCAAAGGTATTTATGGATTGTCAAAAATACTTATTGACAAGCACAACGGAATGGTACCACAGAGTTTTGAATATCTGGAGGAATTGCCCGCTGTTGGTCACAAAACAGCTTCTGTTGTCATGAGTCAGGCTTTTAATGTACCTGCATTTCCTGTTGACACACACATTCATCGATTAATGTATCGATGGAATCTAAGTTCTGGTAAGAATGTAGTACAAACTGAAAAGGATGCAAAGAGACTATTCCCAGAAGATCTGTGGAATAAATTGCATCTTCAGATTATTTATTACGGAAGAGAATATTCACCGGCACGTGGTTGGAGTTTGGGAAAAGATATTATCACTCGTACTATTGGCAGGAAAAGCCTGATTTCTAAAGTATAATCTATTCCAATAAAAAAGCTCTCAATTAAATTGAGAGCTTTTTTTTTAATTAATTCAAATGAAACATTAAGCTGTTCTTTTTTTGGTTGACCACCTTTATCGATTTTGAATAGTTTAACAAAAAAGATATTGTTTCTGTTTTGGGGTCTAATTTTTCCTTGAAAAATCTTTCAGTGTAAAGTTTTGCCATAAATCTATTTATTAGTTAGGGTTTAAATAGATAACGATAAAATCTTTTATTTATTGTAGAAAGATTAAAAAAAGATTATTTTTTCTTAATTGGTTAAAATGATGTTATTCTTTTCTATCATTTTTCTTAAGTTAATCAATGCATACCTCATTCTTCCCAATGCTGTATTAATACTAACTGACGTCTGTTCAGAAATTTCTTTAAAACTCATGTCTTTAAAAATACGCATCATTAAAACCTCTCTTTGATCTTCTGGAAGTTCTTCAACCAATTTTCTTACATCAGCATAAATCTGAGATTGAATAATTTGATTTTCCGCACTTAGGGTATTATCTCCCAGAACTGAAAAAATATCAAACTCATCAGTATTTTGGAAAGTAGGCATTCTGTTTCCTTTTCTAAAGAAGTCTATTATAAGATTATGAGCAATTCTCATTATCCAAGGTAAAAATTTGCCTTCCTCGTTATATTTACCTAATTTTAAGGTGTTTATAACTTTAATAAAAGTATCTTGAAAGATATCATCAGAAACATCTCGATCTTGTACTTTCGAATAAATAAAACTGTAAATTCTTTGTTTGTGGCGTAGTATAAGGATCTCTAAAGCCCTTTCGTTACCATCGATGTAATTACTAACTAAGACGCTATCGTCTAATTTTTGTGTATGCATAATTCCCCTTTTTTATTCGAAGCTATTATTACTATTTAGCCTCTGTTATTATTGTTATGAAAAAGTAGAACTATACTATAAGCAAAAATTTAATTAATAATTATTTAGGGGAGACTAGCTCATTTCTTCTTTTAGTCTCGGGACAAATATAAAGACAAAATTATTTATAAAACAAATATTTTTCTATTTTATTTTATTTTTTATTCTTTTTTTTAATTTATAATCTACCAAATATAGTACTTATATTTGTAAAACATTAACTTTAAAAATCATTGAGAAGTATTGAAAAATATAGACTTTAGAGATAATATACTCATAGAAGGAGCAGCTCTTCACAATCTCAAAAATATTGATGTAAAAATTCCTAGAAATAAGCTAGTTGTTATCACCGGATTGTCCGGATCTGGAAAATCCAGCCTTGCTTTTGACACCTTATATGCGGAAGGGCAAAGGAGATATGTTGAAAGTTTATCTTCTTACGCCCGTCAATTTTTGGGAAAACTTAATAAGCCAAAAGTTACTTCTATAAAGGGAATTTCACCTGCAATCGCCATAGAGCAGAAAGTAAACAGTACAAATCCCAGATCTACTGTTGGTACTTCCACTGAAATATATGATTATTTAAAATTGCTCTTTGCCAGAATAGGTAAAACCTATTCACCTATATCAGGTAAGCAAGTTAAAAAAGATACAGTAAATGATGTTGTGAAGTACGTACAACAATTTGATATCAACTCTAAATTATTACTGCTTGCACCTATCTTAGTTGAAAAAGATAAAAAATTGGAAACACTAATTAATATCCTAAAACAGCAAGGGTTTTCTCGATTAAAAGTTGATAACATTATTATTAGGATAGATGAATTTAATTTTGACACCGATAAAAATATTTACTTGGTTGTTGACCGGGTAGTTGTTCAGAATGATGAAGATTTTTACAATCGTTTATCTGATTCTATTCAAACTGCCTTTTATGAAGGTAAAGGGACTTGCTTGATTGAAAATTTAAACGAACATTCCGTTCAGGAATTCAGCAATAAATTTGAATTGGATGATATTCTTTTTTTAGAATCTAGTGTTCATTTATTCAATTTTAATAATCCTTATGGTGCATGTCCAATTTGTGAAGGCTATGGTAATATTATCGGAATTGATGAAGATCTGGTGATATCTAATACCGCCCTTTCAGTCTATGAAGATGCCATTGTACCTTGGAAAACTGAATCTTTTAGAGATTATAAAGAAGATCTTATTCTAAATGCATACAAATTTGATTTCCCAATTCATAAACCATATTACGAATTAACTGCTGGACAAAAAGAAATTCTATGGAAGGGAAACAATTATTTTCATGGATTGAATAAGTTTTTCAAGCATTTAGAGGAAAAAAGCTATAAGATCCAATACAGAGTGATGTTATCGAGATATCGGGGTAAGACGAAATGTACATCTTGTGATGGTAAACGATTAAGAAAAGAAACTAATTATGTGAAGATCAACCAAAAAACCATATCAGATTTGGTGGAACTGCCAATTGGAGATCTAATTACTTTTTTTAAGAGTATCTCTCTTGACACAAATGATCAAAAAATTGCTAAACGAATTCTCAAGGAAATTAATAGTCGCCTTCAGTTTCTGGCAGATGTTGGTTTAAATTATCTCACATTAAATAGAAATTCCAATACTTTGTCCGGTGGAGAAAGTCAACGAATTAATTTAGCAACGTCCCTTGGAAGTAGTCTGGTTGGATCAATGTATATTTTAGATGAACCGAGCATTGGTCTACATTCCAGAGACACGGAAAAACTTATCAAAGTTTTAAAAAATTTACGTAATTTAGGTAACACTGTTATCGTTGTGGAGCATGATGAGGATATTATGAAAGTGGCTGACTATATTATTGATATCGGCCCTGAAGCCGGAATTTTAGGCGGTGAATTGGTAGCGGAGGGGAATTATGAACAAATATTAAAATCGAATACCTTAACTGCTAATTATTTGAGTGGAAAGATGAAGATTGAAATTCCAAAAAAGAGAAGAGTTTCATCGAGTTTCATTGAAATAATAGGTGCTCGTGAGCATAATTTAAAAAATATTGCTGTAAAAATACCATTGAACACCTTGACTGTTATTACAGGTGTCTCCGGCAGTGGGAAAAGCACGCTAATTAGAGATATCCTCTATCCTGCATTACAGAAAAGAATTAATAATTATGGAGAAAAAGCAGGCCAGTTTTCAGAATTAAGGGGAGACATTGATGCTGTAAAGAGTATTGAATTTATCGATCAAAACCCAATTGGCAGATCGAGCAGATCGAATCCAATTACCTATATAAAAGCTTATGATGATATCAGAGCTTTATTTACCAATCAAAAATTAGCAAAATTAAGAGGATTCAAGGCAAAGCATTTTTCTTTTAATGTAGATGGAGGCAGATGCGAATCTTGCAAAGGGGAAGGTGATGTTACTATTGAAATGCAATTTATGGCTGATGTTCATTTAGAATGTGAAACATGCAAGGGTAAACGATTTAAAAAAGAAGTTTTAGAAGTTGAGTTTGATGGAAAATCTATTCATGACATCTTAGAAACAACAGTTGATGAGGCAATTTTATTCTTCAAGAAGAATGACCAAATTAAAATTGTGAACAGACTAAAACCACTACAAGATGTAGGATTGGGATATGTGCATTTGGGGCAACCATCCTCTACCCTTTCAGGTGGTGAGGCACAACGTATCAAGCTTGCTTCCTTTTTGGTCAAGGGTTCAACTAGCGACAAAACATTATTTATTTTTGACGAGCCTACAACTGGACTGCATTTTCATGATATTAAAAAATTATTGGCTTCTTTTGACGCTTTGATAGAAAAGGGCCATTCCATTATTGTAATTGAACACAATTTAGAACTAATTAAATGTGCCGATCATATCATTGATCTGGGCATGGAAGGTGGTATTAAAGGAGGCGACATAATTGCATGCGGCACTCCTGAGGAATTGATCAAAAGTAAAACTTCCTACACCGCCAAATATCTACGGCATAAGCTTTTATGATCAATAATATCTAGAAAAATTATTCTTCAGCCTGAGTAAATTTCTCTACTGCCTCCAAATTTTCTTGCGCTAATACAAAATCCGGCTGAATTTTAACAGCCTTTTCAAAACTTAATTTCGCTGCTGCATTATTTTTTAATTGAATTTCAATTAATCCTTTTAAATATGGAATGGCAGCGATTAGTTCAACCTGTTGAGTATGGTTTTGATTGATCGAAAAAGTAACTTTATATTTACCTTCATCATTAAGAGTTTCTACATTTTTAATAACTGTATATGCTTCCTCATATTTTTTCATTTTATAATAAAGATTGGATAAAGTATATCCGTAAAAATTACCCTTAGTTTTTTCTAATAACTTTTCATAAACCTCAGCTGACTTTTCAAATGCTCCGAGAGCATCCAGGGAAACCGCATTCATTTCCAACATCTCCAGATGGTCAGGCTCTCTTTCAAGAACTTGAGTTGTCATCATAAAGGCCGGACCATATTTTCTTCCTGTAAAGTAAATATATGCCAAAGTATCTTTATAAGTACTATTTGCTCCTTCTAACGCAATAAGTCTAAATAGACTATTGACAGCAACGGCAGGATCCCCAATACTTCTTGCGCTATTGAGTACTTCTTTCTCAATTCTAATAGCTTCACTCTTATCGTTTTGAGATGTTCCAACATAAAAGAACATCAGGGCAATTATTACCAACAAATTATTTTTCATAATACTTATCATTATCAATTTTCAAAAATATTCAATTTAATCTTAATAAAAACATAAAGTTTTACGGATCATTTAATATAAAAAAAACGCTCAAAATATTATGAACGTTTTCTGCTGGGTGGAAGACCGGATTCGAACCGGCGACCCTCGGTACCACAAACCGATGCTCTAACCAACTGAGCTACAACCACCATTTGCATTAACACAAAGTTCATGCGCTAATTGCGGCTGCAAATTTAACTAATTTATGTTTTCTTACAAACCTTTTTTTAAATTAAATTATCCAATGATTCAACTGCCACATAACGTTCTACATTAAACCCTTCAGCAAACTCAACGCCAATGAGCCTGCCTAAATCCTGCGCCCTGTAGCTAACACTTTCAATAAAATTTTTAGACGAGATTGGAGAGATAGGTTCTCTGCTCTTAGGATCATAAAATTGGGAACTATAAGCTTTTACAGCCTCAATTTTTCTGTCAATAAACCCTTCAACTGAAACAACAAAATCAGGTTCAAGGTTTTGCCATTGAATATAATGATAAACCTGCTTTGGCCTCCAGACCTCCTGATGATCCTTATCATAAGTCGTTTCTACCTTTCTTAAACCAGATAAAAAGCAGGCATCGGTAACCAATTTACTTCCTCTGGAATGATCAATATGTCTATCCTCTATAGCATTACATAATACAATCTCCGGTCTATATTTTCTGAGTATCTTAACAATCTCCATCTGATGATATTTGTCGTTCATAAAAAACCCATCTGCAAAAGCCAAGTTTTCTCTTATCGACACACCTAAAATTTTCGCAGCTTCTTGTGCTTCAACATCCCGGATATCAGCCGATCCACGTGTACCCAGCTCTCCCCTGGTTAAGTCAAGAATTCCTACCTTCTTCCCTAGTGAAATTTCCTTAGCTATAGTTGCTCCACAACCGAGTTCAACATCGTCCGGATGTGCTCCTATAGCAAGTATGTCCAATTTTAACATATCAAATATTATTTTTTAAAGCTAGCGATATATCGCCAATTATGTCCTCAATATTTTCAATACCAACAGATAATCTCAATAAACTATCAGATATTCCTTGTTTTTTCTTTTCTTCTTCATTTAGTGACATGTGAGAAGTTAATGTTGGCATCAAAATGGTGCTTTCAACACCAGCTAAACTCATAGATGGTTTTATCATTCTTAGTCTTCTTTGGAATTCTTTAACATCAATTTCAGAATTCAATTCAAAAGACAGCATTCCTCCAAAACCCGACATCTGATTTTTGGCTATATCGTGATTTGGATGACTTGTTAAGCCCGGATAGTAAACCTTTTTAACCGCTGGATGCGCTTCCAAAAATTCGGCGACGAGTTGCGCATTCTCATTGTGCTTTTCAACCCTTAATCCTAATGTTTTGATGCTTCTTTCCAATAGATAACACATGAATTCACTTAAATTTCCACCTAAATTCTTTCCTTTATTAAATATTTTTTTAATGAGTTCTTTCTTTCCCACAACAACTCCGGCCAACATATCGCTGTGACCTCCTAAATATTTAGTGGCACTATGAATACTTATATCTATTCCAAGATCCAGAGGCGTCTGATTGATGGGCGACGCAAAGGTATTATCAATTATTGAAATTAAATTGTGCTTTTTAGCGAGATTCGCGATAGTCTCAATATCCGTAATGGTCAAGAGTGGATTTGATGGGGTCTCAATATATAAAATTTTTGTTTCATTTGTTATTTTATTCTCAAAATCAAATGCATCTACACCCTCTGTAAATGAGTAGTTTACCCCTAGTTTTGGCAACTCCTCGTTCGCGAATCTAAAGGTCCCGCCATAAATTTCATTCTGAAATACAATATGGTCTCCGGCATTTAAAAATGCCAATAAGGTAGTGCTTATGGCGGCCATACCTGAAGCAAATGGCAATCCTGCTTCTGCATGTTCCAAAGCTGCAACTTTGTTAGCTATAACTTCTTGATTTGGTGTATTAAACATCCGTGGATACCTTACAACTTCAGTATCCAGATAGGCATATGAACTCGCCATAAAAATTGGAGAAACAGCTCCTCCAAATTGAGTGTCCTTTATTTCTCCATCATGTAGACAAACTGTATGTTGACCTTTATTTTTCATTGTATAAAAGTAGATAATATTTATCAGACTCAAATTATAAGAAGTCTCTAAAACCCAACGGCTTTGTCATCACCTCTGGGATCAGCTCCCCCCTCCAATCTTCCATCAGGTAAAACCAGAATTGCGTCAACAATACCCAATATTCTAGAATTTCCTTGATCTATCTTATATCCTTTGCGTCGCAATTCTTTAAAATTTAAAGTGTCGAATTTTGGTTCAAATTTTATATCCTCTGGTAACCACTGATGGTGAAACCTTGCTTTGGTCACTGATTCTTGCATACCCATATCATATTCGATCACATTTAGAATATTTTGTAAAACAGAAGTGATTATAGTTGAACCTCCTGGTGCCCCCAAAACCATTTTTAGTTTTCCATTTTGCTCAACGATTGT
>DAOUPU010000114.1 GCA_030625995.1 Flavobacteriaceae bacterium | reverse complement strand
GACAAGTCGCTACCTCATTCAAAAAAGAAATATTCTCTTTTTAAACCATCTTTTACTTCCAGAGCGAAAGACGGGATTTGAACCCGCGACCCTCACCTTGGCAAGGTGATGCTCTACCCCTGAGCTACTTTCGCAATATATTTTAATGAACTTTGTGCCCTGTAAATTCCAGCCGGCTTACCTGTCCGAATAGGCAGGCGCAAATTTAATACATTTTAATAAACTCCAAAACCTTTTTTTAACTTTTTTTGTGTAATTATTTTTGTTGTAAATCCTTAATTAATAAATATATTTGCACCGTTTTAAATTAAACCCGTATTACGTACTAGAACTTCGGGATGAAGGTCGAAACGACTTCAAAATATAACGTTTCAAGTTGTAGTAGATTTTCTAGTTCATAAAGTGGGTTAAAGCCAATAATAAATTGCAAACAATAACAAAAACAATTGCCATGCAGTCAGGATGGAGTGATTTTAAGCAACTTACAAAAGTAGGTTTATCTTTAAGTGTTGTTTTTTCATCTGTTGCCGGATACCTTTTAGCGGCACAAACTGTTGACTACAAAACTATAATTTTACTCGCAGTAGGAGGGTACTGTGTTGTTGGAGCTTCTAACGCCTTTAATCAAATTATAGAAAAAGAGCCGGATGCGATAATGACCCGCACAAAAAACCGCCCGATTCCTGCAGGCAGAATGTCGGTAAATGTTGCTATGATTATAGCAATATCACTGGTTAGTATTGGCCTCTTGATGTTATTTAATATCAATGGTAAAACAGCACTTTTTGGAGCCATCTCAGTTTTTCTTTATACAAGTGCATATACACCACTTAAACCAATCACACCCTTATCTGTATTTGTAGGGGCAATTCCCGGGGCAATTCCATTTATGCTGGGATGGGTGGCCGCAACCGGACAGTTCGGAATTGAAGCGGGTATGTTGTTTATGATACAGTTCTTTTGGCAATTTCCTCATTTTTGGGCAATTGGCTGGTTGCAATTTGATGAGTATAAAAAAGCAGGTTTTAATATGATGCCAACTACACAAAAGGATAAAAAAGCAACTAAATTAATAATTCTATACACCATAATTATGTTGTTAGTTTCAGTTGTTCCCGTTTTTAGACTTACTGGCGAACTGTATTTATTACCTTTATCGGCGATAATTATTTTTTTCCTGGGATTAATAATGCTTTATTATGGAATGAAATTACACAAAGAGCAAACAGATCTAATGGCAAGGAAATTAATGTTGTCAAGTGTGCTATACATTACCCTGATTCAGATTATATTTGTAATTGATAAATTTTTACACTAATGATAATGCAACAAGAGGTTAAAGAAAAAACGTACAAACAAATGTTATGGGTATCTATGATCAGTATGACCATGATGTTTGCCGGTCTGACAAGTGCTTATGTAGTGAGTAAAAACCGTGAAGACTGGGTAAGTTTTGATCTGCCTTCATCATTCTATATAAGTACTTTATTGATCGTAATAAGTAGCTTGACTTTTTATTTAGCAAAAAGGTTTATCAAAAATAACGATATCACAAAGACTTCACTGTTCTTGATTATAACCCTGCTATTAGGTTTGGGATTTGTATTTTTTCAATTTCAGGGTTTTAGACAATTGATCGAGGCCGGATTGTATTTTACGGGAAAAGAAAGTAATGTTTCTACTTCATTTTTATATGTTGTTACAATTAGTCATTTAGCACATATCATGGCTGGGATTGTTGTCCTCGCTACCGTGTTGACCCAGAATATAAGAGGCAAGTATAGCACAACAAATTCATTAGGGCTGGAATTAGGTGCTATTTTTTGGCATTTTGTGGATGCCTTATGGATTTATCTTTTCTTGTTCTTCTATTTTATCGGTTAATCGCATATTTTAAAGCGAATTGATTTAATTTGTCATTTATTTTTTTATTTTTGCTTTTTATCAGAAAACATGACATTTGTCATCTTTTTTGTTCTTAAAAAATAATCAATTAAAATAATCTTATTTATGGAGGCAATTATTGCTGATTCCCAAAAAGGAGGAGCTTGGAGCGGTGGAGGAAATGAACCTTACGGTGCGAGTTATGGAAAAATGATGATGTGGTTTTTCATCATGTCCGATGCTTTAACTTTCTTAGGATTCTTAGGAGCTTATGGATTTATACGATTTAACTTTATAGATTCATGGCCAATTGCCGATCAAGTTTTTACACACATTCCTTTTGTTCACGGTGTTTATCCGATGTACTATGTTGCTTTTATGACATTTGTACTTATTTTTTCATCGGTAACCATGGTACTTGCCGTAGATGCAGGTAAACAGATGAAACAAGGGAAAGTGATCTTTTATCTGGGTTTAACCGTTATTGGAGGTCTGATTTTCTTGGGTTCTCAGGCATGGGAATGGAAAACTTTTATTAATGGTTCTTATGGAGCTGTTGAACTAAGTGATGGTAAAATTGTTCAATTTGTTGATGCTACTGGCAAACAGATTGCTTTGGAAAGTTTTGCCTCTCCCGGGCATTCAGAAAGAATACAACAAACAAAGAACAATGGTATATGGTTTGAGCAGGAGGCTTCTTTACCTCCGGTATCATTAGAGCAGGTCAAAGAAGGATTTGCAAGTCATCCGGATATATCTTTACGTACTGAGTTAATAGATCTAGAAACAAAAGAAAAAACAATTGTTAGCAGAGAGGACGCTAATATCTTGCTGAGTAAATCAGTAAAAGTTATTCAAGGAGCTAATCTAAAGGAGAATGAATACGGTAATACACTGTTTGCGGATCTATTCTTCTTTATTACAGGTTTTCATGGATTTCACGTTACTTCTGGAATTCTAATCAATATCATTATTCTTATAAATGTAATTTTAGGGGTATATCAAAGAAGAGGCCACTATGAAATGGTGGAAAAAGTTGGACTATATTGGCACTTTGTAGATCTAGTATGGGTTTTTGTATTTACCTTTTTCTACCTTATCTAATAATATTAAAAAAATAGAATGTCACACACGGAATCGCATACAGGATTAATTTGGAGAGTATTTGCTTTCCTATCAGTTATAACTATTGTAGAAGTATTTTTAGGAATTACTAAACCAGATTTTTTACATCTAACGGAACTAATGGGTACAAGTGTATTAAATTGGATCTTCTTGATCTTAACTCTGGTAAAGGCATATGGAATTGCATGGTACTTCATGCATCTTAGAGATGAAAAAACTTGGTTCAGACGATCTATAGTCTGGCCTCTTGTTTTTTTGATCTCGTATTTGACCTTCTTTTTATTATACGAGGGAGGTTCTGTTTATGATATTGGTTATGAATGGACAAGATGGACTTACTAAATAAATCAATTATATTGCAGGGCGTTTTGAATGATCAGAACGCTTTTTTTATATCACAATACTAATAATTCATGGCAAAGAATAAAAATAATAAGTGGATACTCGCCATACTATTTTTCGGACCGTTGGCTTTTTATCTTTTTTTGCTAACCGGCACTAATAATTTTGCAGTACTTCCTGTACTTACGTCAAATGTTAATGACCTTACTAATTTATCTTCTGAAAATACTGTCACCTTGGATGATAAGATCAGTATTCTATGTTTTTTCGGAAATGATCTTCTGAATAAAAAAACCAATGCCTTAAACTTAAATGAAAAAATATATAAACATTTTTATGGTTATAAAAATTTTCAATTTGTTGTTGTTTTACCTGTTGGAGCAGAGGAAAAAGCCAAACAATTAAAAAAGGAACTCGGGGCTACAACTGATGTTGACAAGTGGTTTTTTGTGTTTGGAACAGATGCTCAAATCCTGGAAATGTTTAACAGCCTGCAAACAGATTATAAGTTGAACGCAAATTTTTATACGCCCGATGCTTTTATCATTGATAGAGAGATGAATTTAAGAGGTAGAAATGACGACGAGGATCAACCCAATGGAATTTTATATGGTTATAATGCAGAATCTGTAGCACCAATTCATAAAAAAATGGTTGATGATGTTAAAGTTGTTTTGGCGGAATATAGATTGGCATTAAAGAAAAATAAAAGAGAAATATAATTGCTTAATTTTATAGCAACTGTAATTTGATCCATAATGAAAAAAAACTCCTATATAGTAGTTGCCTTAATTATTTTGATATTTGGGATTTGGGCCGTACCTAAAATTGCCGACAAATTTTCAAAACAGGAACTTGTAAAATTTGAGAAGGTACCAGACTTTGAATTTACCAATCAGGACAATATTCAAATTAGCAATAAAAACTATGAGAATAAGGTGTATATAGTTGAATTCTTCTTTACTTCATGCCCAACAATTTGCCCTGTAATGAATAAGAGCATGGTGAATATTCAAAATAAATTTTATGGTAATCCGAATTTTGGAATGGCTTCCATTAGTATTGATCCTAAAAGAGATACGCCTGAAGTTCTTAAGGCCTATGCAAAAAAAAATGGAATAACCTTGAAGACCTGGTATTTATTGACAGGGTTAAAAGATGATATTTATGCGTTTTCACATGATGGTTTTAGGTTATATGTTGGAGAAAATAAAGATGTTGAAGGAGGTTTTGAACATTCCGGATTATTCGCACTGATAGATAAAGAGGGTTATATACGATCAAGAACTGTGAAATCAGGAGAAAATGTAAATCCGATCAAATATTATAATGGTCTGGATGATAAAGAAGTGCAATGGCTTAAAGAAGATATTGCCATTTTATTAAAGGAATAAAAAGTTTCCCACCAAATAACTATTGGGACACGAAGGAATTAAGAGGTGTGTTAAGAATATTAAATCGTACCTATATTGAAAGACCCAGCTACAAAATACAATAAACTCATCGTTGCTTTGTCGGTGATCATTCCCCTTGCCGTTGCCGCTTTATTTGGGATTAAGGTAGATGTCGACCTGCCAATTTTTTTACCACCTGTCTACGCAAGTATTAATGCCTCAACGGCGTTGGTTTTAATAATGGCGGTATGGTCGATTAAAAGTAATAAGAGAAAACTGCACGAGCGATTGATGAAAACGGCGATCCTGTTATCTGTGATTTTTTTGATGCTCTATATTGCCTATCACATAACCTCAGATTCAACTATTTATGGAGGAACGGGGATTATTAAATACTTCTATTATTTTATTCTAATTTCTCATATTTTATTGTCGATTGCGGTAATTCCTTTTGTGTTAATAACCTATTTTCGAGCAATTACTTCTGATTTTAAAAGGCATAAAAAAATTGCAAGATTCACTTTTCCTTTGTGGTTGTATGTTACGATTAGTGGCGTATTGGTTTATATTATGATAGCACCTTATTATTGAGTTTTTTTACACCTGTCAGGTTTTTAAAACCTGACAGGTGTAAAATGTAAACTTTTGAGTTTTTTTGCATTAATAAACTAAACTAGTGGTTTACTTAATATGTATAAATTTTTCAAAAGAAGATAATATGAAATCGGAGGTATTAGAAAAAGATCATTATTACCATATTTATAATAGAGGGATCAATAGTTGTAAGATCTTTATGAATTCGGATAATTATAGTTATTTTATCAAACTTTTTATAAAACATTTAATTCCGCATGTAACGGTTTATGCATATTGTTTACTCAACAATCATTTTCATTTAGTTATTAGAGTTGATACTGAAGCTGAAATTACCTCACAAAAATTCTCAAATTTCTTCAATGCTTATGCCAAGTCATTTAATAATGCTCATAGCAGAACAGGTGCATTATTTGAAAGACCATTTAAGAGAATTAAATTGGATTCGGAATATTACTTGAGGAATTTGATTATTTATGTAAATACGAATCCAGCTAAGCACGATATCTTATATAATTTTGAAGATTATTCTTTCTCGTCTTACCACCAAACGTTAATTAAAAATTCTCAAATTATTGCCTATAGTGAAGTTTTGGATTTATTTGATGATCTTGAAAACTTCACATATGTACATCAAGCAAAAAGACTAATATTGGATAATAAATTTCTATTCGAATATTGATTGTATACCTGTCAGGTTTTAAAAACCTGACAGGTATGAAGTAAGATAATAATGTAACAAAAGTTACTTAATAATTTTTTTGTAACTTTACCCTAATCACTTCCTAAAACCTCTTACCATTTTATTAGAAGTGCAATTAGTTTTAATTGCGAAAAATGGTCTTTTTATAAATACTAGATAAAAACTTCTGATTATGAAACTGATCAAATTTATTACTCTACTTTCTATCATGTTAATTTTTTCATGTCAAAAAAAGAAGGCAGAACCTAATCCGGAATTGGCCTCTATAGATTTTTTAAGAGGAGAGCTGGCCCTGTGTGGTGGGACTAATTTTGGAGAGGTTGAGTTTGTCTTATCCTGTAAATATGCTACCCAGGAAACATTTAATCTGGCTATTTCATTGTTGCATTCCTTTGAATATGAAGAGGCAGAAAAAGCGTTTGTTAAAGTTATAGACGAAGACCCGAACTGCCCCATGGCATATTGGGGCGTTGCTATGAGCATTTATCATACTATTTGGTTTGAACCTACGGAGGAAGTTTTGAAAAAAGGGTCAAAGATAATAGAGATTGCACAAACACTTCCCAAAACTGAAAGAGAACAAGATTATTTGGATGCGATAGGTGTATATTACACGGATTGGGAAACAGTTGATCATAAGATCAGACAGGGTAGGATGGAGAAAAAAATGGAAGAGAATTATTTAAAGTACGAAAATGATACTGAAGCTGCAATCTTTTATGCTCTGGCACTTAAATCAACCGCAGATAATGCAGACAAGAATCATACAAATGAAAGAAAAGCTGGAAAAATATTGGAATCTATTTTTCCTGAGCAACCTAACCATCCCGGAATTGCACATTATATCATTCATAATTACGACAATCCCGAACTTGCTCCATTAGCGCTTAGTACAGCGAGGAAATATGCTGAAATTGCGCCATCCTCAGCCCATGCTCTACACATGCCATCTCATATTTTTACAAGACTTGGCCTATGGGATGAATCGATAAGTTCAAATGTATATTCAGCATCTGCTGCCCAATGTTATGCTCAAGAAGTTGAAATGGATGGAGTGTGGGCAAATGAAATTCATGCAATGGGTTATTTGGTCTATGCCTATTTACAAAAAGGAGACAATATTAACGCGATCAGACAAAACGAGTATTTAAGAAGCATTTATAATGTTAATAATCACAATCTTTCTGCTATAGCCTATCCTTTTGCCGCCATTCCCGTCCGAATTGCATTGGAAAACAAACAATGGGAAAAAGCAGCTAATCTCGAGTTGCATAATTCCGAGGTGGTTTGGAAACAGTTTCCATGGCAAAAATCAATACATCACTTTGGCCGGGCGTTAGGTGCTGCACACACTAAGAACTTTGATGCTGCCAATAAGGAAATTGGAGTACTTGTAACTTTGAGACAGGAGCTCATAAATAATGAAGAAGAATCAAATGCAAATCTCGTTGCTATTCAGATAAAAACGTCAGAGGCATGGTTATACTTTTCCAAAGGAGATCAAGAAAAGGGAATTTCTCTTATGAAGGGAGCTGCAATTATGGAAGATAATACACAGAAGCATGGGGTTACTCCTGGCGAAGTTTTACCCACCAGAGAGCTTTATGGTGATATGTTATTGGCAATGAATAGACCACAAGAGGCATTAGAGGCCTATGAATTGAACCTGAAAGGACGTCCAAATAGATTTAACAGT
>DAOUPU010000030.1 GCA_030625995.1 Flavobacteriaceae bacterium | reverse complement strand
AAGAAAAAAGAAACAAGAAACAAGAAAAAAGAAAAAAGAAAAAAGAAACAAGAAGTAAGAATTCAAATGCATCTGCGGTATCAGCGTGAAACGGAAGTAACAAGAATTGGTCAGTTATAATCAGGGATGTTCATTAGGTGTTTAAATAAATATCTTTAATATCTGCGTGATTTGCGATAATAAAAAAATACTGAGAATTATTAATACCGGTCAACTCTAATCGGAAATATTTATCGAACTCAAGTTTTGAAATTTCAAGAGGACAAGACCTCTTAAACTAAACCGGTAAAACCTAAAAAAGCGAGTGATAAAAGCCCGGCTACCAACAAATTGATTGGGACACCTTTCATTTTTTCAGGAATATTTGCGAGTTCTAATTGCTCACGAATACTAGCAAAAACTATCAATGCCAATGCAAAACCGATTGAGTTTGCAACTGCAAAAATCACCGATTTTAACAGGCTGACATTTTCTAATCCCAAGGCCAATATTGCAACACCTAAAACAGCACAGTTTGTGGTTATCAATGGTAAAAATACACCTAGTGCCTGGTATAAAGGCGGACTTACTTTCTTTAAAATAATTTCAACCATTTGCACCAGAGCAGCAATTACCAAAATAAAAGTAATTGTTCTTAAATAATCCAAACCTGCTGGAACAAGAATATATTGATACAGTAAATAGGTTGTCATTGTAGCTATTGTCATCACAAACAACACCGCCCCGGACATACCTACAGAAGTCGACACCTTATTAGAAACTCCCAGAAATGGACATATTCCTAAAAATTGTGATAAAACAATATTGTTTACAAAAACCGCCGCTATTAATATGACAATATATTCCATTGGATAGAGATTAATAGTTAAGAGTTAAAAGATGAAAACCTGTTCGTTCTATGTTTGATATTTTTGTTTTCATAGTTTAAGTTTTAATTGCAATTTTATTGAATAATACTGTTAAATAAGCCAGTGCAATAAAGGCTCCCGGAGGTAATATAAAAAGGATAAAAGTGTTTGCGTCTTCCGAAACAAACTTCATTTCAAAAATACTTCCATTACCCAATATTTCACGAGTTGCACCAAGTACAGTTAAGGCCAAAACAAATCCTAATCCCATTCCCAATGCATCTATAACAGAAGAAATCAAATTTCTTTTTGAAGCAAATGCTTCCGCCCTTCCTAATATTAAACAGTTCACTACAATTAGAGGAATAAAAATTCCTAACTGCTCATATAAAAATGGAAGGAAGGCTTCCAATATCATCTCAACAACTGTTACAAAGGATGCTATTATTATAATAAATGCAGGAATACGAACCTTACTTGGAATTTGTGATTTCACTAAAGAAACTACAATGTTTGACATTAACAGCACAAATAATGTGGCAATACCCATTCCCAATCCATTGAATGCGGAAGATGTGACGCCTAAAGTTGGACACATTCCCAATAGCATAACAAAAACCGGATTTTCCTTCACGATCCCTTTTATGAAATTTTGTTTTTGATCAATAGTATCCCTCATAATTTTAATTTTCAGATTCTTTAATGGAATCAATATTTGTTATAAACTCATCATGCGCCAATTGAACGGCTTCACTGAATGCTCTTGAGCTAATGGTTGCACCTGTCAAGGCATCTATTTCCCCTCCATCTTTCGTCACTTTCAAATTAAATGAAGTAGGGTTTTTATTTTTGTACTGTTGAATAAATTTTGCACCTTTTATTTTTGTGCCTAATCCGGGTGTTTCTTTTTGATCTAGCACTACAATATTTTTTATATTTCCATTTGGATCAAAACCTGCCATAATTTTTATCAAACCACTAAAGCCTTTTTCTGAAGAACCTACAATAGCCACTCCAACAAATTCACTCTTAAAAAAAGCAGGATATATTTCAATACTGTCTTTAGCTTGTTCTGATCTTACTAATTTTAATTCTTTAACCGGATTATTATCGAATTTTGGCAATACTAATTTCAAGGCATTTATTTTGCGTTCTAATTTACCCTTGGCTATTGGACCAACCGTCAGATCGTTCACAAAACCTAATGCAAACCCAGAGATCAATGTGATCACAAGAAGTGATACCATCATATTTATAAATGTTGATTTCTTTTTACGCATAGCTACATTATTTTAGATCTAATTTTATCACCAAATCTGCGAGGTTTAAAATATTTATTGATCAATGGCACAAAAGCATTCATTATTATAATTGCGAATGAAACACCTTCAGGATAGGCACCAAACAACCTAATAACAACCGTTAATAACCCAATGCCTATTGCAAAAATTACCATCCCTTTTTTTGTCATTGGACTTGTTACCAGATCAGTTGCCATAAAAAATGCACCCAAAATTGCACCGCCTGATAGAACATGAATTAACGGATTAGCATATTGCTGTGGGTCTAACCTCCAAAAAATACCTGTAATCAGAGCTATTGTAATAATCATTACAAGAGGGATATGCCACGAAATAACTTTTCTTATAATTAAAAACAAGCCACCAATAATTAAGGCAAGGGCGGACATTTCACCTAAGGAACCGCCTGTTAGACCTAAAAACATATCTAAAACTGAGGGTATTTTAGTGCTTATCTCGGTCATTGTTTCTCCAAACATCAAGCCCTCTTTAATAATTCCTAAAGGAGTAGCTCCTGTAACTGCGTCATAAGCAGTTCTTTGATTGTCAAGAGGATTAGGCCACATTGTCATTTGCACAGGAAATGAAATTAACAAAAATACTCGCCCAACCAGGGCAGGATTAAATATGTTAAACCCTAGTCCTCCAAAAGACAATTTTGCAATACCTATAGCCACCAAACTTCCAACAATTATCATCCAAATTGGCAGAGAAGTAGGTAAGTTAAACGCTAATAGGATACCAGTTATTAAGGCGGAACCATCAGCAATAGTTACCGCTGTTTTCAATAAATATTTTTGAATGAGGTACTCAAATAACAAGCAAGAAATTACAGCAACAGATGTAACGACTAAGGCTCCTATTCCAAAGACATACAATGAAACTAAAAATGCTGGAATTAATGCAATAACTACATCATACATTATTTTTTTTGACGTTCTATCCGAATGTACATGAGGTGATGCAGATATAATAATTGAAGGTGTACTCATTTCTAATTTTTTACTGTTCCTAACTTTTTAACAATACTTTTTCCAAATCGGATATAATCCAGCAGTGGGCGGTTAGAGGGGCATACATAGCTACATGAACCGCATTCGATACAAGTCATAATATCCTCACTGGAAGCTCTTTCATATAGTCCTTTTTCAGATAAATTCATCAATAAGAATGGTTCGAGCCCCATAGGGCAAACAAAAACACATTCACCACAACGAATACAATTTTCTACCTCTTTTCTAATTGCCTCATCTTCCGAGATTACCAAAACACCCGAAGTGCCTTTAGTTACCGGGATATCAGTGTTTTTAATGGCTTTCCCCATCATTGGTCCACCATTTACAATTTTACGAGTTCCTTCGGGTAAACCGCCTGCTTCATCGATTAGGTTTTTAATAGGAGTTCCAATTTTCACCCAGTAATTTGAAGGGTTTTCAAGTTTTTTACCAGTAACAGTTACCACACGCTCTATAAGTGGTTTATTGTATTGAACGGCTTCATAAATAGCGAATACAGTACCAACATTATGTACAATAACTCCTACATCAAGTGGTAAACCATTTTTTGGGACCTCTCGTTTTAATATGGCTTTTACCAATTGTTTTTCACTCCCTTGTGGATATTTTACTTTCAATGCCGCTATTTGAATTCCATCTTTAGTATTCAACAATTTTTTAAATACAGCAATCGCATCTTTTTTATTGTTTTCGACTCCGATTATGGTTCTTTTAATATGTAATGCACGCATTAAAATCTTAATTCCCACTATTATTTCATCAGCTTTTTCCAACATTAATCTGTGATCTGCAGTTAAGTAAGGTTCGCATTCAACACCGTTAACAATCAGGCAATCAATTTTTTTATCTTCTTGGATGATCAATTTTACGTGGGAAGGAAAAGTAGCTCCTCCTAAGCCAACAATTCCGCAATTAGTTATTTGTTGCAAAATTTCGCTTGGAGATAATTCAATTTCTTTTTTTAATGAAAATTCGACCTCTTCAAAATTTGAAGAATTTTTAGTATCGGTCCTAATAACAATGCACTGTTTTTTATAACCACTGCTGTCAATTATTTTATCAAGTTTAGTGACAGTTCCGGCTACAGGAGAATGAATATTGGAAGAAACAAATCCGCCGGATTTAGCAATTACCTGACCGATTTCTACTTTTTCTTTTCTCTTCACAATTATAATAGAAGGAATGCCTATATGTTGCGACACAGGCACATAGACAACTTTTGGTATTGGTAATTTTTTTATCGCCTTTGACGATGTTAATTTATTTTCATGAGGATGAACCCCTCCCTTTGGAAACGTTTTAAGCATCGGCTTCAGATTTTACTGGTTCAACGTTTTCATTCACTTTCTTCTTAACTTTTTTAACTTTTGGAGGAGGAAAATTAGTTTCAATAATGGAATGAGTAGGACAAACAGGAACACATTTTCTGCACAATGTACACAAAACAGGGTCTATATAAGCCAGGTTATTTACCATTGTAATGGCATCTTTCGGACAAATATCATCGCATTTAGAACATCCAATACAAGCTACTTCGCAAGCTCTTTTGGCAATTCCACCTTTTTCTTCATTCATGCAGCTTACAAATATTTTTAGATCCCTTTTGTTTTTAGGACGCATTTCAATAATATCTCTTGGGCAAGCTTCAACACAAACACCACATGAAGTACATTTGTCGGTAATAATTACAGGTAAACCTGTTTTTTCATCCATATACATTGCATCGAACTTACATGCAATTACACAGTCGCCATCTCCTAAACATCCATATTGACAATCGGTTTCTCCACTGGTTATCATTGCTGATATAGCACAAGATTTTGGACCTTGATATTCTGTGGTTTTAGGTCGCACATCACAGCCTCCCTGACAACGCATTACAGCAACGGTAGGGTCTTTTTCGGCAACTGATTTATTCAAAATCTCCGCCACTAATTTCATAACATCATTTCCTCCAACAGGGCAAAACAAATCTGAAATATCTTCAGTATTCACCAATTTTTCAGCAAATGATTTACATCCCGGTGATCCACAACCTGCGCAATTGGCGGCTGGAAGTATGTCTTCAACTTCAGCGATTAACGGGTTTTCATATACATAAAACTTTTTTGAAACAAAATACAAAACAGCTGCTGCAATACCTCCTAAAGAAGTAAGTAATAAAACACTGTATAAAACCGATTCTGTCATCATTCCTTGTATTTTAATATTGAAATTTTGAATGCTCTCTCAAAGGAATTATTAAAAAAATGAAGCATTAAATAATACGGGATTAGAACAAAAAGAGAGACCAAACCAGCAATCCATTCTTTTAGAAAAATTGAGGTAATTAACAACACTGCAAACATTAATATAAATGGAAAAACATATGCCCAAAAAACTGCTTTTAAGCCTAAGTCTTTTTGCATAATAACATCTACTCCTTCATTTATTTGAAAGAAGCGATCGGTATTTACAACTTCGATTTCTTTTGAATTTGATTCTGAAACACCACAAGCAGCTTTTGCATTACAAGCTTCACAGTTTAGATTTCCTTCTAAGGAAACGGTTATAATACGATCGGTAATTTTTGAAATTACACCGGTATGTTTTACAAAATATTTGTTAACCGCATTAAAATTGTTTTGATCAAGCCTCTTCATAATAAAACTGTCATAAATAATACTAAGTAAAGTTATTACTAAAAAGAATATTAGAAAATGACTATTGTTAGGGTTTTTCTTTTTGAATTACCAAAAGCATATTATTTCTATTATGAGATTATAAGATTTACTATTTTCTTTTATACTTATATAATAAGTATGGATTGTTAATAAAAATTCAGAGTGTGAGAACATAAAAACTATTAAATTTATACTTTTAAAATCTCATTATTTTTAGATATATTCAAGCAAATGTTTTTAATTTTTGATACAGAAACTACGGGTTTACCCAAAAAATGGAATGCTCCCATTAGCGATACAGATAATTGGCCAAGGTGCATTCAAATTGCCTGGCAGTTGCATGATGAGATGGGTGAACTAATTGAGCATCAGGATTTTTTAATAAAACCTGATGGGTTTAATATACCATATGATGCAGAACAAATACATGGAATTTCTACAGAACTGGCGCTTCAGAACGGGACTTCTCTTGAGGAGGGTTTAATTTTTTTTAATGAGGCACTAACAAAAACAAAATTTGTTGTTGGTCAAAATATAAATTTTGACTTAAACATAATGGGTTGTGAATTTTATAGGTTGGGAATTTCTACTGATTTAAATGAAATGCCTGTATTGGATACATGTACAGAAAAAACCGCACTCCTGTGTCAGATTCCAGGAGGTAGGGGCGGAAAATTTAAATTACCAACTTTAACTGAATTACATCAGAAATTATTTGATACTCCCTTTTCCGGGGCACATAATGCAACAGCAGATGTTGAGGCTACCACCCGTTGTTTCTTGGAATTGATTCGTAGAAAACAGTTTTCATTAAGTGAGTTAGAAGAATCAGATAATTATTTTGATGATTTTATTAATAGAAATCCTTCTAGCTTTGATCTTGTTGGAATTAAACACATTAATCTAAAAAAGAAAAGTAAAGCTCTAAAGGATAAGGAAAAGAAGATCGCAACATCAGATCGACAGGATAAGGTTAAGAGCGATCAAAAATTAGAGGCTGCAGCATTCGTTCATTTACACAATCATTCTCAATTTTCAATCTTACAATCCACATCGAGTATTTCAGGGTTGGTGAATGCGGCAGCTAAAAATAATATGCCTGCCGTTGCCTTGACAGATATAGGAAACATGATGGGAGCTTTTCATTTCATTAAAGAAGTTACCAATCATAACAATAAAGCAGACACCCCCATTAAACCAATTTTGGGATGTGAATATTATGTATGTGAAAACCATTTGGATAAAAAAACGAAGGACAATGGTTATCAGATTGTTATGTTAGCAAAAAACAAGAATGGCTATCATAATCTGTCCAAAATGAGTTCTATAGCATATATTGATGGTTTTTATTATGTGCCTAGAATCGATAAAGAAATTATAAGGAAGTATAGAGAGGATATCATCGTTCTAAGTGGTTATATGAATGGTGAAATACCAAGTAAAATACTGAATATAGGTGAGGTACAGGCGGAGAATGCCTTATTATGGTGGAAGGAGGAGTTTGGAGATGATTTTTATTTAGAACTAAGTAACCACCAGCAAGAAAATGAAGCACATGTAAACGAGGTGATTTTAAATTTTTCGGAAAAACACAATATAAAAACAGTTGCAACCAACAATACCTTCTATCTGGAAAAGGAAGATGCAACGTCACATGATATATTACTTTGTGTAAAGGATGGTGAAAAGATTGATACTCCCAAAGGTAGAGGAAGAGGATTCCGTTATGGTTTGCCAAATAATGAATATTATTTTAAAAGCCAGGAGGAAATGAAGGCGTTATTTCATAACATTCCTGAATCCATTGTAAATATTCAAGAAATTGTTGATAAGATCGGGACTTACCAATTGGCACGTGATGTATTACTTCCAAAATTTGATATACCAACAGAGTTTGTTTCAGTAAAAGATAATGAGGACGGTGGGAAAAGGGGAGAGAACGCTTATCTCAAACATATTACTTATAAGGGTGCAAATGATAGATATTCAGAAATCACTGATGAAATTAAAGAACGTATCGATTTTGAGTTGATGATCATTGAAAATACGGGTTACCCGGGGTATTTTTTAATTGTAGAAGATTTTATTAATGAGGCCAGAAAGATGGATGTATCTGTTGGTCCGGGACGAGGATCTGCGGCAGGTTCCGTTGTTGCTTATTGTTTAGGAATTACCAATATAGATCCTTTAAAGTACAACTTACTTTTTGAACGATTTTTAAATCCTGATAGGGTTTCGCTACCAGATATTGATATTGATTTTGATGATGAAGGAAGGCAAAAAGTAATTGATTATGTGATAGATAAATATGGATCAAACCAGGTAGCTCAAATCATTACTTATGGCACTATGGCTGCTAAATCTTCCATTCGTGATACTGCAAGAGTTTTGGATTTACCCCTGCCGGATGCCGATAGAATAGCCAAATTAATTCCATTAATTAAGTTAAAAAATATATTTGGTGAAGATGAAAAAAGTATTGCCAAGGTAAAAGCACTCCGCAGTGAAGAACTTGCAAATGTTAATGAGTTAAAATCATTTTCTGAAGGAAAAGGGGTAATTGCAGATACTATAAATCAAGCCAGAAAACTTGAAGGATCAGTTCGAAATACCGGAACTCATGCCTGTGGTGTTATTATCACCCCTGAAGACATAACAAATTTGATCCCTGTAGCAACTGCTAAGGGAACGGATATGTTCGTTACCCAATTTGACAATTCAGTAGTAGAAGATGCCGGCTTACTCAAGATGGACTTTTTAGGATTAAAAACACTTACCCTGATTAAAGATACGGTTAAAATTGTCAAGGCCCTACATGATATAGATTTGGATCCGGATAGTTTTCCCTTAGATGATATAAAGACTTTTGAACTGTTTCAAAGAGGAGAAACAATTGGTATTTTTCAATACGAATCAGCAGGAATGCAAAAGCACCTAAAAGGATTAAAACCAACAGAATTCGCAGATTTAATTGCCATGAATGCCTTGTACAGACCTGGTCCAATGGAATATATCCCTCAATTCATCGATCGAAAACACGGGAGGGAGGAAATAACTTATGATCTTCCGGAGATGGAGGAGTATTTAAAAGAAACTTATGGCATTACCGTTTATCAGGAACAGGTGATGTTACTCTCTCAAAAGCTGGCGGGGTTTACTAAAGGTGAAGCGGATGTTTTAAGGAAAGCAATGGGAAAAAAGATTTTTGCCTTATTGGAAAAATTAAAACCTAAATTTATTGAAGGAGGTAAGAAGAACAAACATCCGGAAGAGGTGTTGGAAAAGATTTGGAAAGACTGGGAAGCCTTTGCTGCATATGCCTTTAATAAATCACACTCCACTTGTTATGCATTTATCGCTTATCAAACGGCATATCTAAAAGCACATTACCCGGCGGAATATATGGCGGCAGTTTTGAGCAATAACATGAGCGATATTAAGCAAGTTTCTTTTTTTATGGAAGAATGTAAACGAGCCGGAATTAAAGTTTTAGGGCCGGATATTAATGAATCCTATTATAAATTCTCCGTAAATAAATCTGGTGCGATCCGATTCGGAATTGGTGCTATTAAAGGTGTTGGACATGGAGCAGTAAAAACGATTGTGGAGGATCGAAAGGAAAACGGCAATTTCAAGTCAATATTCGATGTAACCAAACGTGTAGATTTGAGAGCAGCCAATAAAAAATCATTTGATGGATTAATTTTAGCCGGTGCATTTGATTCGTTTGTGGAGACGGAGAGGGCTCAATATTTTGCTTTTGACGAAAAAGGGCAAACGTTTATTGAAAAAGCAATTCGATTTGGAAATAAGTTTCAAGAGAGTAAGAACTCTGCACAGGTATCGTTATTTGGCGAAGCCTCTGAAGTACAATTCGATGAGCCTGTCATACCACTTTGCGAACCATGGAATATTATGGATAAATTAGCAAGGGAAAAGGAAGTGATCGGAATTTATATTTCGGGACATCCATTGGACGACTATAAGACAGAGTTAAAATATTTCTGTAATGCTAATGTTGAAATGTTAAACGATTTAGATAGGCACGAAGGAAGAGAATTAACTTTTGCCGGAATCATTTCAAATGTACAGCACAAGGTTGGAAAGAATGGAAAGCCATGGGGAATGTTTACTTTTGAAGATTATACAGATGCCTATGAATTCAAACTTTTTAATGAAGACTATTTGAAGTTCAGGCATTATTTAATTCCAAATACATTTTTGTATATCAAAACCATGTTGCGCAGGCCATGGCAAAATGGTGATGTCAGACCACAATTTACTGCAATGCATCAGTTACAGGATGTACTTTCTAAAATGGCGAAAAAATTAACTATACAGCTTGACGTAAATTCTATAAATGATAAAAACATAGCCTCTATGAATTCTGTATTGAAGCAATATAAAGGTACGCAAACGTTGAATTTTTTGGTATATGACAGGGAGGAAAAATTAAAATTATCGATGCCAAGCAGGACAGCTAAAATTGAGATTTCCAAGGAATTAATACAGGAATTAAACACTAAAAATTACAAATTCAAGTTGAATTAATCATATTTTGAAATTAATGAATATACATTTTATTTCCATCGGCGGAAGTGCCATGCACAATTTAGCATTGGCTCTATACGAAAAAGGGGATCATATAACAGGAAGCGACGACGCTATTTTCGAACCATCGAAATCACGGTTAGATGCCAAAGGGCTATTACCAAAAGAGATGGGCTGGTTTCCGGAAAAACTCACTGAGGATATGGATGTAGTGATCCTGGGAATGCATGCAAAGGAAGATAATCCTGAATTGATAAAAGCACAAGAACTGGGATTGAAAATATTTTCTTATCCGGAATATCTATATGAACATTCCAAGAATAAAACAAGAGTTGTTATTGGGGGTTCTCACGGAAAAACTACCATAACATCTATGATTCTTCATGTATTGAACTATCATGATATAGAAGTAGACTATATGGTTGGAGCACAGTTAGATGGCTTTGACAGGATGGTTCATCTAACCGAAGAAAATGAGTTCATGATTATAGAGGGTGATGAATACTTGTCTTCACCCATTGACCTACGACCAAAATTCCATTTGTATAAAGCGAATATTGCTTTAATCAGTGGTATAGCCTGGGATCACATCAACGTATTTCCAACCTTTGAAAATTATGTGGAACAGTTTGATATTTTTGTTGAAACTATGGTTAATGGGGGAATTATGGTGTATAATGAAGAAGATAAAATTGTAAAACGAGTGGTGGAAGAAGCAACCAAGGCCATTAAAAAATATGCTTACAAAACACCAGTTTATTCCATAGTAAACGGGATCACATTATTGGATACTCCTGAGGGTGAGGTTCCGTTAGAAATATTTGGTCAACATAATTTGCAGAACCTGGAAGGGGCAAAGAATATATGTTTGCATATCGGCATTGGTGATGAAGATTTTTATGAAGCAATTTCAAGTTTTAAAGGCGCGAATAAACGATTGGAAAAATTATTTGAAAATGATAGTACCGTTATTTTTAAAGATTTCGCACATTCTCCTTCCAAAGTAAAAGCAACTTCGGATGCGGTAAAGGAACAATATGCTAATAGAAGGGTTTTAACTTGTTTAGAGTTACATACTTATAGTAGCTTGAATGCCGGTTTTTTGACCGAATATCAGAATGCACTGGATGCTGCCGATATTGCGGTTGTATTTTATTCTCCTCATGCGGTAAAAATTAAAAGATTAGAGGAAGTTACCAAAGAACAAATAGCAGAGGCATTCCAGCGTGAAGATCTAATAATCTATACTGATCCAAAAGAATTTAAAGACTTTTTATTTTCTCAAAATTTGGAGAACACAGTTCTGCTCTTAATGAGTTCAGGAGATTATGGAGGATTAGATTTTGATGAGGTTAAAAGTTTGATAAAATAAAATTCACATTGGTGTATAGAAGTTTTGAAAATTCATCTTTTATGCTACTACGGTTACTTATGCTATTTAAATTCATTCTAAATTGCTATAATTTTTTTTGGATTGATTAATTTTGTGGTTCCATTAAAATAAGTAATGATGAAGTTTAATAGAAATACCAGGATTTCGACTTTGATCAAAGAGAATGAAGAAACTATTCAGGCAATAGCTTCTATAAACAAACATTTTTTAAAATTAAAAAATCCTGTTTTAAGGAAAGTTTTAGCGCCTCGTGTAACTGTTGCCGATGCTGCGAAAGTAGGAGGTGTGGAAATTGACATAATGATTAAAAAACTGAAAGAGATCGGGTTCGAGTTTGAGGGTGATATGCCACAAAAATTCAACACTGATAATTTAAATATTGAAAACATGTCTGGAACAAAAAACATTAAAAATTTAGTAAGCCTGGATGTTCGTCCAACTTTGGCATCCGGGGAAGACCCTTTTAATATCATCATGAAAGCGGTAAAAATATTAAAAGAGGAAGAAACCCTGCAAATAATCAATTCCTTTGAACCTATCCCATTAATTAGAAAATTACAAGCCAAAGGATATGAATCCTGGACCGAACGACCTAAGGAGGGTGAAGTTCATACTTTTTTTAAATTGAATAAAACAAAATGGGTAGATAATGAAGTTGAAGAGACTGTTAAGAAAAGCAATAAAAATTTTGAGATAGAGCTGGCAAATTTTGGAAATAATTTAAGGAGAATTGATGTGAGAGAATTAGAAATGCCCGAGCCAATGGTGCAAATTTTAAAAGAAATTGAAACATTAAAAAATGGTCAAGCCTTATTTGTAGATCATAAAAAAATACCACAGTTTCTATTGCCTGAATTAGAACTCAGGAACTTTGATATCTTGTATAAAGAGATAGATTGTAATCATACAATATTGTTAATTTATAAAAACAACAGGTCTTAAATGAGTGTATTAAACTCAAATAATGCTCCTGATGCAAGTGTAGTAAAACCTCATTTTGTATTTGGATCAATAGCTCTTTTGATTTTATCTGTAATGATAATTTTGGCCGATAATTTTTTATTAGAAGCCTATTTTAATACTAAGATACTTGCTATTACACATATGGCCGTTCTGGGTTGGGCATCTATGATTGTTTTTGGTGCTTTGTATCAACTAATTCCTGTAGTTTTTGAAACATCATTGTATAGCGAAAAATTGGCAAAATTTACTTTTTGGATGTTCGGCTTTAGTATTTTGTTTTTGACTTATGCATTTTGGATAGGTGCGTTTTCAGATTTACTTATTTATGCGTCTTTATTGACTTTTAGCGCTTTATTACTTTTTGTTGTGAATGTTATTTTATCGTACAAAAATTCAAGGAAGAAAAATATAGCATCTAAATTTGTAATTACTGCGATATTCTGGTTAGGAGCTACAGAGTTTGTGGGGACATTAATTGCATTAAATTTTAAATATAATTTCTTGACAGAGATACATTTGCACTATTTAAAAATTCATGCGGCAATTGGATTAATTGGTTGGTTTTTGCTGTTGATTATTGGGGTAGGTTCAACATTAATTCCCATGTTCTTGGTTTCGCATCAGCTGAATGAAAAAAAACTTAAAAATGCGTACATTCTTATTAATATTGGCTTGTTAGGCTTGTCTTTAAACTGGTTTTTATTAAATTACACTGTAATAACCCCATTGTTTTGGCTTGCAATTGCTATTGGAGTTCTTTTCTTTTTTTCATTTGTGTTTGATGCTTATAAAAAAAGAATACGTAAGAAATTAGATATTGGCATGAAACATACCATGATATCGATATTAAGTGTATTCTTACCCATTATTATCAGTTTAATTGTTATGATGGGTTTTGGTATGGAAGAAACTCTGCTAATAAGAGTAACAACACTGTACGGTTTCACTGTAATATTTGGGTTTATTACCACACTTATACTTGGTCAGACCTATAAAACTTTACCATTTGTAATTTGGTTAGATAAGTATAAAGGATTAGTTGGGAAGACTAAAACGCCCCTGCCGAGAGAATTATATTCGGAAAAAATTGCAAAAGGTCAGTTCTATTTATATTTAATATTTATTGTTTGTATGATTTTGGGTTTGATTTTTAATAATATGGTAATGATCCGTATAGGAAGTTATACCCTCTTATTGGTTGCCATATTATATAATATTAATGTGTTTAACATTGTTTTTCACAAGGTAAAAATTATAAAAAATGAAGACTAGAGAAGAAATTGCAATATTTGAAATAGATCTGTTAGAATTGTTGAAAAATGTTATGGATCCTGAAATTGAAATTAATATTGTTGATTTAGGGTTGATCTATGAGATTAGTTATGATGGCGAAAAAAACATCGATATTGAAATGACATTTTCAACTCCTGCATGTCCTTTAGGAGATACGATAGTTACCAATATTAAAGAGAGTATCAAGCAAAAATATCCTGATTATATTACCAATGTTGAAATTGTTTTTGATCCACCATGGTCAACTGCATTAGTGAGTGAGGAAGGGAAAAAAATATTGGGAATGTGATTTTAAATTTAAGAGAAAAGAGAAAAAAGAAAAGAGCGAAGAGCGAAGAGGAGAAAAAAGTGTGAAGTGAGAAGTGAAGTGAGAAATGATGCACGATAGGTAAAAACAAATCTTTTGTGCTAATCTTTGCGGGCTCATACCTAACAGACAGGTTTGCGTGAAAAAAAAGAAGAAAGAATAAAGAGTTTATAATTGTTGGTTGTTGGTGTCTGGTGGTTCTGCGATAACAATAAATCTGCGAAATCAGCGAGAAAAATAAATGAGTAGAATTATTAAAACCGATCAAAACTAATCAGGGAAGTACCTTAATCTTCACTAACTTTTAATACCAATTTTCCTAACTTTTCGCCGGTGAATAATCTTAAAAACGATTCATAAAATTTTTCAATACCAATATGTATATCTTCTTTGGATTTTAATTTTCCCTCTCTGATCCACTGACCCAATTGGACGGATGCTTTTCCGTAATCTTTAGCATAATCAAAAACAACCATTCCTTTCATGCTTGCTCTGTTTACAAGTAGTGCTAAATAATTTGAAGGTCCTTTTATAGCAGAGGTATTATTGTATTGTGAAATAGCTCCACAGATTACTATTCTGGCATGCATTGCTAATCTTCCCAGAGCCAGATCCAATATCTCACCACCTACATTGTCAAAATATACATCTATGCCTTTTGGGAAATATTCTTTGAGTTTTACCCGGATATCCTCATTTTTATAATCTATCGCTCCATCCATGCCTAATTCCTCAACTAAGTAATTACATTTATCTGTACCACCCGCTATTCCAATTACTTTACAATTTTTGATCTTAGCTATCTGACCAACAACACTACCCACAGCACCTGCCGCACCGGACACTAAAACAGCATCACCCTCCTGCAGTTCTCCAACTTCTAAAATACCAAAATAGGCGGTCATTCCTGTCATGCCTAAAGTTCCCAAATACATTGGTAGAGGTGCTATGTCAGGATCTATCGTATGAAAGCCTTTCCCATCTGATGTAACATATTGTTGAACACCGGTTTGACCATAAACATAATCTCCTTCTTTAAAATCACTATGTTTGGATTCTATAATTTTCCCCACTCCTCCGGCTCTCATAACCTCATTGATTTGCACTGGCGGGATGTATGATTTCGTATCATTCAACCAGCCACGCATGGCCGGATCGAGAGAAATATATTCACATTTTATTAAAAATTCACCCTCATTTGGTTGAGGTAGATCAGCTTCAGCTAATTCCCAGGTATCCTTTTCAGGTAGGCCAACCGGTCTTTTTTTTAATAATAATTGTTTGTTTGGTTTCATAATGTAAAGTATGGTAAACTGCAATTTGCCTTAAGTGATAGTTTAGAAGTTTGATTAATATTTTGGTTGTTTTCTACTCTTTATACCCAAATCTTCTCAACTGTCTATTATCGTTACGCCAATTCTTATTTACTTTAACATAGAGTTCTAAAAAGATCTTTTTGTCGAAGAATTTTTCAAGATCTTTTCTGGCTTCTGTACCAACACGTTTTAAAGCAGCTCCCCTATGGCCAATGATAATCCCTTTTTGAGTTTCTCTTTCTACCATTATTATAGAGCGAATTTTGATGATCTTTTCTTCTTCAATAAATTCTTCAGTTTCAATTTCCACAGAATAAGGAATCTCTTTCTTATAATGCATCAAGATCTTTTCTCGAATGGTCTCATTCACAAAAAACCTTTCTGGTTTATCGGTAAGCTGATCTTTTGGGTAAAAGGGAGGGGAAACCGGTAATATTTCAATAATTTTATCCAGAACATTTTGGACATTGAAATTTTCTAGTGCCGAAACAGGATAAACCAACGCATTTGGAACTTTTTCTTGCCAATAAGCAACTTTCTCTTCTAATTCTTCTTGTGTTGATTTGTCTATTTTATTTATTAAAAGTAAAACCGGAATTTTGCTATTTTTTATTTTATTGAAAAAATCTTCATCTTTCAATTCTTTTTCTCCAATTTCGACCATATATATCAGAATATCAGCATCTTCAAAGGCTGATTTTACAAAATTCATCATGGACTTTTGTAATTCATAAGCGGGTTTTATTATACCCGGAGTGTCGGAAAAAAGTATTTGAAAGTCTTCGCCATTTACAATGCCTAATATTCTGTGACGTGTGGTTTGCGCTTTTGAAGTAATTATGGATAGTCGTTCGCCAACAAATGCATTCATCAAAGTTGACTTACCAACATTGGGGTTGCCTATTATATTTACAAAACCTGCTTTATGTGCCATCTTAATTATTTAAACGCAAATGTAGACTAATTCAGGGCAAAGCCCATTGCCAAATACAGAATAGTGGTAATTATTCCGCCAACTAAAGCATAAGGTAATTGCGTTTTTACATGATCAATATGGTCACTTGCCGATGCCATAGATGAAATTATTGTAGTATCCGAAATTGGAGAACAATGGTCTCCAAAAATTCCTCCACCGAGAGTTGCAGCAATTACCAAGGTTACATTTCCGCCGTGAATATTTACCATAGGAATGGAAATGGCCAACATGATAGCGAAAGTTCCCCATGATGTTCCGGTTGAAAATGCAATAAATGCACTTAATGCAAAAACAATTGCCGGCAAGAATTCCGGAGAAAGCCAATCTTTAGACCAATTGGCAACATATTGCCCTGTTCCCAAAGCATTACAAGCATTGCTTATGGCAAATGCCAGCAGCATTAAGAGTGCCAAAGGCATTAATTCACTTATTCCTTTTAAAACCAGATCAACCATTTCTTTCATTTTCATAATTCCTTGTGAGCGATACATGATCATTGCTATAATAATGGATGTAATTACAGCATATAAAACAGATGATGAACCGGAACCATTCCCAATTGCCTGGGATAAATGATTAGAAAAAGAAGTATAATTTTCAACTTTATCCCAACCGGTATATGCTAAATTTATTGGCATCATTAAAACCATAGTTGCTAATGGAATAACCATATTATAGGCTTTTGCTTCGATCCCTTCCTTTGGTTTAAAGGAAGTAATGGTGTCTGAAATCATTGGTTTGGCATCATCATTCAATAGTTTACCTGTGTCTCTAGTTCTTTTTTCAGCTTTGGCCATAGCTCCAAAATCCTTTTTTGAAACAATAATAATGAACACAATAATTATGGCTATTATAGGATAGAAATTATATTTAATGGAGGCTATTAGTGTGGAAAAAGGTCTGTCAATTCCTTGAGTGAGTAATAACCCCATGATAAAAGCACCCCACGCGTTAAAAGGAATTAATATAGAAGATGGTGCATAACTTGAATCTGCGATATAGGCTAATTTCTCTCTCGGAATTTTTAACTTATCGAATATTGGTCGGTAGAGTATACCAACAGTTAAAGAACTGATACTGGATTCTACAAAAAGTAGAAGGCCCGTTATCATTGCCAGAATCTGAACTATCACCCTACTGTAACCACTTTCTTTTTTCTCGAAATAATTGATCAATACATTTAATCTATTGATAAACCCCTCCATGCCACGGGAATATTGAATAAACAAAAGCAAAGCACCTACCAAAGCACTAAACATTATAGTTCTGGTATTTCCAGGAGATTTGAAAACATCAACTAACCCTTCAATTGTTGCTAAAGTCCCGGTCAAAAAGTTCCAATCACTCATAATAATCCAAGAAAACCAAATGCCAAACAACAGCGCAACATAAACTTGTTTTGTCCTTAGTGCAAGAATTATGGCAATAACCGGTGGGAGTAGAGAAAGAAATCCGTAGTCGTTCATAAATAATGAGAGCAAATTATTATGGTTAAAATATTAACCCATTAATTACTTGAAATTAATTCACCTTTTGCTTCCTGCTCTTTAAGTTTCTTTACAAGATCGAGAGCATCCGGAACAACATCGCTACACAATATAATAAGTGACCCCTTTACTGCATTTTTTACTGCAAAGTTGATTGCCTCTTTTTCTGAAGGAATAATTGTGGTTTTCTTATCAGGGTCTTTTTTTATTATTCCATCATGGAGCATTTTTATAAGTTCTTCTTCAGTTTTTCCTCTTAATCGTTTGTCCTGACGAATTATTATTTCGTCGAACATCTCCGCAGCTATACTTCCCATTTCATTATTGTCTTCCTCTCGTCTGTCTCCAATTCCTGCTATTATTCCAACTTTTACAGTTGCATCAAGAGCATCTGTAAAGTTCTTAAGAGCCCTCATTCCTGCTGGATTGTGTGCATAATCTAACAAAATTGAGAAATTATTGAATTTGAACAAGTTCAATCTACCC
>DAOUPU010000225.1 GCA_030625995.1 Flavobacteriaceae bacterium | reverse complement strand
TCAATAAGGTCTTCAACTTTCATATCCCATAACTCAAGACTTTGCTGACAAACCCGCAGTTCAACTTCGCTATCCAAGGCCATTTCGAGCATAGTTTTCAAGTTTACATTCGAATCTTTTACAAGTTGTACTTTTTCCGCTTCTCCCTTTTTTAGTTGATTTGTTCCGTTCATTGTAAACCAGACCATTACTTCAATTTCCATAGCAGCGGCAGCCATGGCATAAAAGAGAGGTGAGTAAGTTCTGGTTGGCGTTTCTACACCATGTGTTTGAATTACAAGAATTTTCTTTCCTTCAAGGTCTTCCATATTGTTTGGTATTTATTTAATTATTAATTATTTTCTGTATATCATCCAACAAATTTATATTTCGCATAAATTATTTGGATCGGCAAAAACAAACAAATATTTTTTATCCCAATCCCATTCATCACTATCCATTAATTTATAAAGCTGTTCTTTATCCTCATCATTGGCACGTAATATAAATTTTTCAGCCTTCCCATTTTTATCCACTTCAATTACCTCTAATAACAACCACTGACCTGTTAAATCGTTGTATAGACGAGCAACTTCTTTTGCATTAATTACTCCTTGCCATTGTTCCATGACCTGTTTGTTGTAATTGTAATTCTTTCATTTTATAGATGCACTCCACCCATTCATTGTTATGCATACCACCTACTTTTGACTTAACCTTTTGTTTTATCAACTCCCAATCCATTTTTACTCCTATTAAACTGTTTTCCAGTTCCTGTATGGAATAGTTCAATCTCTCTGTGTTGTTTACTTTTAACTTTATGTCTGTTATATAATCATCCTTCATTGTAATCAAAGCACTCATTGAGCCATCATCAAATTCATGATTTATATATCCTATCCAGACTCCAAGATGAATTTTAAATAATTTGTTTTTTGATTGTTTTCTTTTAGTTTGATAGAGCCAGGATTCCTCTAAAAATTTATCCTTTACCTGCTCTATCTTCATTAATTCTTCCTCCGTAAAACCCCCTAATTCACATTTCACACCAAGTATTTCTTCACATTTTTTACGATAAACCTGAATCACTTCATTGCGCTCCGGAACCTTCTCCAGTTCCCTTTTGATAGTCGTGAGATAATAATTCAAATTCTTGTCTATCATGTCCCGAAAATCTTTGGTAGGACTATTGATCGAATTTAACATGGTGGTATAATCAAAGTCAAACAGGAAATTACCGGTTACAATTTGGGCTTCACCAATGGTTCCGGCACCTGTACCCACTATTTTTTTACCATCAACATGTACGTCGTTGATCGGATGGTAATATGCATCAATTCCAAAGAACTTATATGTTTCTATCAATGGTTTAACAAAAAGCTCAAATCGTTTATCCACTCTTCTGGGCAGTGAACTTTGTTGAAATATCCATTGAACAAATAATTGTCCATCATCAATGTAAACTGCTCCTCCTCCAGTCTCTCGCCTAATAATAGGTATTTGATTTTTCTTGCAGTAATTTATATCTAATTCATTCTCCGCATCCTGAAAAAAACCGATACACATATATGGTGTTTCAGGTGTTACTAATACAATCGTATTCAGAGTAAAGGGTTTTTGTGCGTAGCCTAATGCATGATAAATAGACTGTGATCTTAGTCCTGAGACAGTACCGGCATCTATAAACCGTATGTTCATTTAAACAAATAAACTCACATTTGCATCCGACGCAAATTCAAGAAATGCTGCTGCACCTCCTATATCTACCTCATCGATAAATTCTTCTCTTTTAAACCCGAATACATCCATTGTCATTTGGCAACCAATCATTTTTACATCCATATCGATACACATCTCCCTGAGCTCTTCGATACTTGCCACTCCTTTATTCTTAAATGTTTTCTTCATTAGAGTTGTTGCCATTGCTTCGAATCCCGGCACATTGTTCATTAAAATGTTTGGCATCGGCCAATTAAAACTTTGAAATCCCTCACTGCCAAAAGGCATCTTCATCGGCATAGCAGGATTAGATCCAGGAGACACACTTGTTGTAAGATCTTTTTTTAATAATGGCAGGCCATAAAAAGTAAAGAAAATTCCAACTTCCCAATCCATTGCTGCGGCAGCCGAGGCAAGAATGAATGGTGGGTATGCCCAATCTAAGGTTCCTTGACTTGCAATCAAGGCTAATTTTTTTGGTTTATGCTCCATAAGTATAAGATTTAATGGGTTTTTTTAATAAAAAATCGAAATGTCTTGCCTTCATCATTTGACTGCAATAATTCGTGACCGGTTTGTCTGGCCCATGCTTCCATATCCGGTATTGATCCGGCATCGGTTGATATCATCTCCAGGATATCTCCAACTTCAATATCCTTTAGAGCTTTCTTCGTTTTTACAACCGGCAAAGGACATGAAAGTCCGCTGGTGTCGAGGGTCTTTTTTACGTTAAATTCACTCATTGTCTATAGTTTTAGTTATTCTTTCAAATTAGAGTTTTAGCTCGCACGCATGTATGCACTCGAATACTTTTGTAATTTCCATAATAGCTAGCCTGTAATAAATATTCCTTCCTTTTCTATGGGACTCCAGTATACCTATGTTTTTCATTTTAGATAAATGGTGAGAAAGCAATGAAGCTTCTATCTCTATATTTTCAAGAATTTCATAGACGGCATAATCCTTACCATCTTCTAATAATTCAAGTATTCTTAATCGCACGGGGAATGCTAGTCCCTGAAAAATCTCTGAGATTTTGATAAGTTTTTGGGAGCTGATCTGTTCTTTTGAAATAGTTTTTTGCAAGCTAAATAGAATTTGATTTCTCTAAAGATATAAATAATTGTACAATTATTCAAGTGTTGAAATAGTTATCATACACATTTAGAATCAATCTAATTAATATTAGACTTAAAATTTTAAAGAGAAACAATACCTGCTTTGAAGGACAAATTTAATTGATGAAGAAGGTTTATAAGAACTAAGAGATTGCTTATAATACAATTTTCTTTGGTTGAAGTAATTTATGAATTTTTGAAACCATGTCCTCATTTTCGTTCTTCTCCAACAGACCATTAATATAATAAAACATGTACATGGTGGTGAGCCAATGAATGAATTCCTGTTTGGAACTCAAATGCATTTTCATATTGATCATGATCCATGAAAAATGTTCCCATGCGTCAAAACAAGAATTACAACTTCGATCAATACCCGTACAACATCTACGAGTTGTTTTAAAATCGGCATTATAGGAACGAAAATGTTTATTATAAGGATTTCCATTTTTTATCCTTGCTTCATTTTTTTTATAATTGGTACTAACATTGGTGCATACCTTATAACTCCAATGTTGATCCTGAATCTTTCCATTAGTGATCACCTTGTTAAAATAGGAAGTGGTTAAAATATCCTCAGGATATCGATCGATCATTTTATCAATTTCTAATCTAACTCTTTCAAAATCATGATCTTGGTCATGTTTTCCTGTCTTTAGATCACTGTAATAATTAAAAAGTACTTTGTTACCATTATTAATACATTGTTCTACTACAGATTCGATTTCTTCACTTTTATCTTGAGTGACAGTATAATAAAAGAAGGCCCGAGAATCCTCCTTATAATTATTAAGAGCAATTTTAAAAAGATCTTTCTTTCCCTTATTCCTGAGCGTTGCATCCGTTTGATGATCTCCCCATACAGAAACACCTATTGGCATATTTTCAAAGCCTTTAATCGGAATTCTTGTTAAACCATTTGTGGCTACATTCATTTTGAAATTGTCATAAATAATCTTAAGCCTATCAAGTCTTAAACTTGGTTCACCACCAACAACGGTTACAAAATTGGTTCCACGTATTTTTTCGCTCCTTACAAGTTCATCAAATGCAATATCCAGATGCGAATTATTCTCAACAATTTTATCCATTCCT
>DAOUPU010000220.1 GCA_030625995.1 Flavobacteriaceae bacterium | reverse complement strand
CATTTTCTGATAAGATTTGATGTATATCTTATTCCTTTCACCCCTAGAACCGGTAAAGCTCCAAGCATTTGATTACATACTTGTTTTATCCCCTTAACAATAGCGGTTTCCAATTGTAATTCCTTTGGAAATCCTACTGGGTAATAGATGTGACCTTTCGGTGCAAAGACTCCTTTCGCAAAACGTACTTTTTCTAATTCTTTTTCAGTCAAAGAGGTAACCGATTCCATGACCGGATCACTTATCAAATAATTACCGTCCTCCTTTCCATATACCACGAGATTATGTGCATTGAAATGGAACCTGAATTCATCAGGAAAGTAAATTAAATTAAATACACCTACCTGAAGGCCAACCGGATTATTCTTTTGTAAATTTTCGTCTAATCGTACCTGTGCCTGTTTTGGGTCTCGGAATTTCTCTCTTTTAATTTTTATCCCAACTCGTTTTGCAAAGTTTTTAAATATATGCCCGGGCATTATCCTGTAGGTAAACGAAGGAGCGTGATTAACCATTAAAAATGGTATATAAAGAAAGATCAGTCCACCCCCTATACCGAAAACCATGGGTTCACTTATTTCAAATCCATTATACTTCATTAAATTAGAAACTACCCCATTTTCGCAATGCGCTGTTTGGTGATGTGTAAACTTAACCTCCATTTATTTTGTTATAGCTTTTAATTGATCAATGCTGATATCAAAAACATCAGCATATTTTTTTAATGTTCTTTGGGGCAATTTTTTAAAGATCGAAGGTCGAAAATGACGTCTCACACGCCATTTCCATATTCCTGCATAGCTTGATAAGATACTGAGATCCATTTTATGCATTTCCATAAAATATTCAAGGGGACTTGTTTCTCCATTAATTACTCTGGTCTTAGCTTTTTCCGTTCTCTCATTAATATCACGCATGACATTTTCTGAGGCTATTGTTTTTGGGTTCCATCCTGAACTGGTTGCCGTGGTATAATTACCATCATCATCAACCGCGTAATAAAGATCTGTAAAATTACTTTTGTCCTGTGGTATATCACTTTTTTTCATCAATAGCTACTTTAATTCCTGAATAAATAAATTTATTTCACAAGATAATAATTCTTTTTCACCCTCGTAGGTAGTACATCGAATCGTAGAAATTTTATAATGATCAGCATCATATCTGGATAATAAATCAGCCTTAGATCGAAGTACGTCACCAACTTTCGGACAATGATATACTTTCACTTTCTTTATGGCACTTATAAATCCAATTACCTTGTTGTTCTTGCCTTCCAAATCATCCAAATCAAAATAAGTGCTTCCAAGTATTGCAGAACAAGTTTGTGCTGCATTTTCTATCAATCCTACCTCTATAAAAATACCATCGCTAACAAAAATACAATCTTCTTTAATTTCAAAAGAAGTAATAACCCGATCATCCTTTAAAGCCAAAACTTTATCTACCAACAAAAATGGTTTTCTATGTGGTAAAAAATTGGAGATATCCACTTCTTTTAATCTATCCATTAGTTAGAGATAACTGTTTTCATCTGACAAGATGCAATCTTCTCATTTTGTTCATTGACCACCTTAATCTCCACTAGTGTTACACCATTAAACTCTTGTATAATTCTGACCTCTGTAGAAATAGTATCCTTAAGTAAAGGGAGTTTTAAGATTTCAATATTTTTTATCGCTCCAATATACCCGGTAGGTGGGTCAACCCCTTTCAAAAAATATTCATAACCGGTATGTAAGGCCACCGTTTGAGCCATATTTTCAATTAGACCGGCTTCCAGAAATGTATTGTTTTCGATAAAAAGATTTATTTTTTGAATGGTTAGGGAGGATATTGCTTTACTTTTAGAATGTGACCTAAGGGTGTCAACCATAATAAAAGGAGCTTTTTGTGGAATTAAGTTTCGAATGTCTGTGATGGGTTGCAAATTTATTTATTTAACATACAGTTAAAAGAGCATAATGATATAAGAATCGAGCGCTTTCCGGAACAGAGAGCAAAATTTTATCTCCCTTCTTTAGTTTTCCTGAATTTACCAATTCTTCCAGCATAATATAAATAGATGCTGCTCCTATATTTCCTACTTTATCTAAATTCATAAACCAATTATCCCAAGGAATTACAAGCCCTTGATTGATCATTTCCTCATACAATCTCTCTTTAAAATAATAAGACGATATATGGGGTAAATAATAGGTTATTTCATCCGGCTCAACACCGTGTTTTTGAATTGCCTTTTTTAGACTATCAACACCTTTGACCAGTATATTTTCGCTTAATAATTTTACATCTTGCTTAATAGCAAAAAGAGATTTGTCTGCCCATGAATCTGAAGAATATTCGCTCCAGGGTTTTATTTCTCCATTCTCTAATTTATCCCCTCCTGAGTACATACAAGCCTCTAATTCAAAAGCATAGGAAAACCCCTCCATCCATTCTATTTTTAATGGATTTTCCCCTTTAGGTTCATTCTCTAATAAGAAAGCTCCGGCGCCATCCGAAAGCATCCATCTCAAAAACTCTTTATTAAATGCTAAAATAGGTCTTTCTTCTAAACTAATAAGGTTGGAGATTTCATGTTCAAAAATGTCAGATTTTAACCAGGAAGAGAATCTTTCAGAGCCTGTACATACAGCATTGGCAACCTGTTCTGCCTTCACAGCCAAATAAGCATATTTCATTGCATTCATACTGGAACAACAAGCACCTGTTGATGAATTGATCTCCATATTACCATTTTTCAACAAACCGTGAACCATAGCAGCATGTGAGGGTAGAATTTGATCCGGACTAGTGGTTCCACAAGAAAGCAATTCTATCTGATCCGGCTTAAACGTATCATCACAGAGTAATTCAACGGCTTCTTTGGCCAATTCTGCATTGTTATGTGTGAACGCTCCATTATCGTCAATGGCATAATACCTCGATTTTATTTCGTTATTCCTTAGTACAATCCTCCTGGCTTTAGATTCCTGTCCGTTAATAACGCCTAATTTAGATTCCATATCATCATTCCCCACAGGTTTATTGGGTAAGAATCTTGAAATTCTGGTTATATATACATTGCTCATTGCTGATTAGCTACTTTAATTCTATGGATGAATAGTATCGTTTGTCTCTTTTAATCACTCCTAGACGAGGTATAAAAGTTAACAAAAATAATAAAAAAACTATAGGAGCAATAATCCAAATAGCAAATATTAAATAGATGTTAAACATTTTAATCCATGGCCTTCTTTCTTTGCTATTAGCTGTTCCTTTGGTAACAATAAGGTTTGACCATTTACCAAATAAAAAATTAGCGCGTTTATCCATTACAATAAGGAAGGGTTTAATTTTTACAGCTTCTTTGTCCAGAAGTTCTTTTTGAAGGTTCTCGTAATTACCACCTATTAAATTCTTTAGAATTATAGGGCCAAATTTTGTAGATTCATCTATATCTTTTTCTGAGACACCAGGTTTTGGAAAGATCCCTAAAAACCTCTTTTTAACACCGGTAAACATCCAATGTATTATTGTAATTACACTTATATGGTTAATATGTCTATCCACTAAAGCGATATTACCAACTAAATTTGCTTCGTTTTTTATCAATAATTTTTTAACCTTTTCTTGTGCCATGATCCACATATTTCTGGATCCTATCACAGTAATTACCGGAGTATTCTGAAACAATTGTTTAGCAATGTCCGTTTTTAAAAAGGAATTTGCCGGTATAGCCGGAGTTAGATACCATACCTGATAGGAAAAAATTATAAGATCATATTTCTTTTTTAGAATGGGATTATCTAAATCTTCCAATTCGGTTGGAACTTGAAGAAAAGTCTCCGGGAAAATATTATAAAAATATTTTCTATCCCATGGAAAGGGAAAATCATTCTTTAACTTTATCTCATAAAAAGCTAAATTCACCTCTCTGGAATCGTCTAGTTTCCGAGTGATATTTTTAGCAATCTCCAAAAGTTGTCCTGATTGCGTATAATAAATTACGAGTACGTTTTTCAAAATAAATTTATTTTTGTTCTGCCCAAAAATCAAAATAATTAAACCATTGATATGGATACTTTTTCAAAATCCAAGCGATACTTTCCGTATATCTTTTAAG
>DAOUPU010000086.1 GCA_030625995.1 Flavobacteriaceae bacterium | reverse complement strand
GCCTCTGTCATCAGATCAGTTGCCTCATCACCAAAATTAATTCGACAATATTCCTGCACTACTTCTTTGGCTTCGGAATGAGGATTCCATAATAAACGATGCCAAAAATATTGATTGAAGTGATCGTGGTAGCCTTCGGTATAGATTATATCACCTTGAGAGAAAGGCATGATGGCTTGAAATATTTTGTATAAAGCTAAGGGTCGGGTATGCCAGGTACGTCTTCCAAAGGATTTTGCAATATTACGTTCCGGAGTTTCAACATTGTATTGTGCCATGATCCAATGTGTGATATCTGAATAATGAACGATCTTTTGATCTTTCGGTAGAGCATTCAGCGTCTCTGCTAAATATCGATTTAACCAGCCATAACCGGGATATTCGAACATGTCTTCGTTTAATTTGTGGCGGAAGTACCAGGACATAGCATTAGACCCCGGACCATAAGCTATACCATATAACCAATCCTGAGGATTCTCAGAAAGATAATCGAATATTGCATAATCTCCTTCATTGGTCAAATCCTGATTTGCAATTAATACGATTAGGTTGGGATGTGTTTTTAAGGCAATTTTCGAAATGTCCTCGCATAAAAGGGCAAAGGTTAAGCCCCATGGATCACAACGTTCATCTCTGCATCCTCCGGGATCGCCTGCATAAAATCGCAAAATATCATGATCTCCTAATATATTTAATTTTTCTGTCCATTGTTTGAGAAGAGCCTCCCGGGCTTCCGGAATATTAGGGCAGATCCAGTTACTATTTATCCATTCCCAATCACTCAATCCGCTGGATTTCCAATCTTCAGGAAAGTCTCCCTGATATTGATTTGGCCGGATCCCTACCGTTGTCATCAGGTCAAATGACTTGAGAAAATCATTTCTTTCGCCTCCGTTTCCCCATGTTTCCGCATAAAAACTATTGGCCCCGGCAAGTGCATAATCCAAAATAACTTCTTTCCATTCATCAGTTGTCCATGCCCTTGATTTTGTGAATTTCCTCATCGTACCCCCCTGAGGATTGTTTGCTCCCCGAAACCGATATGCCGGGGCGGAACTGATGTCGAATGTTGTAAAAACTACTGCCAGTGGTTCCACAGTCAATTGACGGAGAATTTCACCGGCTGCATAAAGTACACCTCGGTTATCAGTGCCCACAGCAATAATTGCAGGAGCATTATCTAAATTAACCAATTTTACTGCATATCCTTCTGCGGCAGCTTTATTGTAACCTGGCAACCTCATATTGTACTTATTGAAAAGTTGTTCCAGGAGATCTGATTTATTTGCCAGACCCAGATAGATGTGTAGTTTAGATGTTATATCTCTTTCTTTTGAAATGTCAACAGAAACCTTGCTATTTCTTTTCAACCTGTCTTGTAACACTTTGGCCACATTTTCCTCAACCTTAGTTGCATTTTCATTTAGGACTATATTTATCCGTGTAGCATAAACTGTTTGTGATCTCTCCGAAACAATTTTAATGAGATCAACATCAATTCTAGATCTATCACCAACAACGATTTCCTGTGTGATCATACCGGGATAAGAAAATACCAGTACCGATTTATCACCCAAAACACTAATTCTGTATTCGCCATCATTATCTGAAACGGTAGTTGTTGAAGTACCCTTGATGGATATACTTATTCCACCTATACCGGGGTTATTGATATCTCCAACGGTTAAAAGTCCTCCAACTGTTCTGCTTTGTGCAGAAACCAATTGACTTGAAAAAATTATAAAAGTGAAGAAAAGGCTGGAAAACCAAAATAATATAAAATTTGAGCTTGTTTTTTTCATCTGTTTATTTCATAGAATTCCTTATATAAATCGAGGGGTATTACAAATATCAATTTAAAAATAGAAATTTCATTCATTTATTTTGTCTGAAATACATTCTATATAAACCCAATTTATGCAGTAGAAAAGTACAAATTATGATCTAGGCAAGCCCTTGAAAAGCAGCATAAATTATTTAGATCGAACTGAGGTTAAAAACCAGATTAATGGAAAGAAGATTATTTTTTATTGATTTGAAAAAGAAGTAAGACAAAATGAAGATCAATGATATTTAAGTAAAATTAAAAAACCAAATTGATCAAGGATATAATGTTTTAGGCCTCGACAACATTAAATTATCGAGGCCTTATCTCATATTAAAATATGATCATAAAAATATCTGATAAGAACCAGATCTAAGGTACTTTAGTTTCTTTTTAATTCACCATTAACAAGCATAACTCTGAAGGAGAGATCAATCTCTATTTTCCAAATCGCTTCATTATTTCCTTCCAATTGGTAAAAATAATCCCTTCCTCCTTAAAGAATTTGATCAGATCCGGATCACCGAACATTTTGTATTCCCAAACTCGTTGTTGCCATGAACCCGTAATACTTTTTAAATTTTCTGTATCTACAGAAGGATGAAAAATAATTTCTGTCAAACCCGGAGGTAAAGATTTTATAAGTTGTTTAAATTTCTCAATTTTATCTTCATAGGTTTCCCCTTTTGGTGCACTTGTAAAAAAGTCAAGTTTTGGCAAGGTATAGTCCTTCGACAATTGCAGAACACTATCATCCATAGGATATCCCTGTGCCCTAAATACTTCAACAACTTTAGGGTTGGACAATTCAATTGCATTTGCAGGAATACCATATTCTTGTGCAACTTTATAAAATACTTTTACATAACGAGAATCGCCATAAAGAGTACCCATATGTGTATCAATATGATCCGGTCTATATCCTAAGGCTATAGATTTTTCAATTTGCGCTCGTATCTCTTTTTCAACTTCTTCTGCCGATGCATGTTGCACTACACCCGGTACTTCATGCCAAAACTTTCCATCAGGGTCAATAAGACCTGGAACTTCACTGGCATTGGCTATGGGGCCCCAACGATATTTTTTCCATTCACTCGTTAAAGTAAGATGTAAGCCAACATCTTTATTAGGGTTATTAATAGCCCAGGTAACGAATTCTTCTGCATTTGGACAAGGCATCATGATCGCTGCTGATTGGATATATTCATTTTTCAATTGTGCTTCTGCTGCAATATTTGCTTCTTCGCACATACCAATATCATCTGCATGAAGCATAATTACTTTTTTACCAGCAGGATATCCAAGTTTTTCCGCCCAATTCTTTGGTTCATATCTGGTTGGTTTGTCTTGGGCTTTTAGTTCATTCACCGCAAATAGGTTAATCAAAAAAATTGTTAAGAAGCAGATAATTAAATGATTTGACATGCCATGCCATTCGGTCGGGGAACCGGAGAGTGAGTTTGTGTTTGATCTTAGTTTTAATGTTGATTTCATATGTTCATTTTTATAATTTATCATTTACTTGTGTTTTAGCGAGACCTTCCAGGTTTTCAAAATACGGAAAGTCTTCTAGTATCAAAAGTATAACAATCTTTTTGATATTTCCGGTCTGACATATTTCTTTAAAAATTCAGGATAACCAACCTCCCATGGCGAGGGGCCCACCCATTCTGTCTTTTTCCCATCAATTTTTATAAACCCTTCAGAAGAAATTTCTACAATCGTAAATAAAGGTTCCTTATGAGGCGCTGTATACTTTATCCATCTAAATTTTTCATCAATTTCCTGGCTATATCGGATATGCGTATATACTTCACCCATCCATTGATAGGACATGGAATTAATAGTGATATACCAAATATCGTTAACCTCTTCCGCAAAATCAAAGTGCGTATGACCATTAAAGCAAGCGATCACTTTTGCTTCAGGACTTATTTTGTTATGAGATTCTAATAATTCTCTTATTAACTCGTTATTTTCAAGGCCGTAAGAATCATCTTCACCCCCATGATAAGTGGTGAGGCCCTGATGAGAAAAAATTACGATCGGATATTTTGAATTAATCAGATCCTCCTTCAGCCAGGTTAACTGTTTTGCACCAATATATTGTTTGTATCCTTTGTCATTTTCATCTTTAGGATCATTTCCATCCAAAACGATAAAATGAAACTGGTTTTTATCAAATGAATAATAGGAGTTTTTCATATTTCTGTATTGCACAGCCTCTTCTTTTGAATAACCGCCATCCATTTCATGATTGCCAATTACATGGAACTTATCTCCTGGAAAGGACTTCCATATGTCGAAAAGACCGGAATATTCCGGTGCAGGTGTTCCAAAATCGCCCAGTTCGATAATAAAATCCGGTTTTGCGATCTTCATGGAGTCGATAAATGTATTCATCCGATATTCAGAATCGTGCATAGTTGGTAAATGCACATCAGAACAAATACCAAATTTTATAGTGTCATATTTTTTTTGGCACGAAGCGCTTGTCATTAACACAGGAATTATTATTGCAAACAGGAGTTTATTATTCATTAATTATTAGATTTTAGTATTGATCATTTCGATACACGTAAATTGGATTCGTATAGACCCATGGAATTTGTTCTCCCTTTAAATTTATGTAAGCTTCAAGACGATAATTTCCTGGCCTAACTTCTCCTTTGTATTCATAGGTATATAAGTTATCAGCAACATCGATCACTTCTCCATTTCTAATCAGTTCAAACCGGACAGGAAAGGGAGATACAGCTTTTAATGTATTTACAGAACCAACCTGAATAGAATCTCCCATGATAGCGTTTACTTCCTGCTTTGTATCTGTAGAAAAATATTGAAATCCTTTTGCATTTGCAAGACTTTCGAAGGCAATAAATGCATGACCTGCCACAAGGTTGTCCTTAATATTTATATTGCTTAAGCTATCACAAAAAACATGAGTATTGACAAAATTAAAAGAATGAAAATAAGTGTCTAATTCGAATTTAAAAGCCCATCCTGTTTCATCAGGTTCAGTGAGTAAAAGTTTTTCCTTCCAGCCAGGCTCAACGATACTTATTGTTTTGGCATTCGGGCCTACCCATTCCACCATGCCTTCTTTAGTATATCGAGCTCTAATATTTTGATTGTTATGTGCATCAGACGCGGCCATTCCAACCACTTTTTTGAACTGATTAATAGAATCCCACCGGGCTAAAATTATTTTCTGTTCGTCAAATATTTCCCGCATTCCCCAATGTTTGTATTTGTGCCCATTGATGACAGAATTTACAACAAAAGGCATAAGATCGTCTTCTTCGTCTAGAAAATCTGTATGAATATTATAAATTTCCATTGCCTGGTAATCAGGGTTGTCCCATTCGTGTTTTTCTTCTGTGTGTACATAAAGAACAAGTCCACCTGATTGTGTTATTTGTTTTATCAAAGAATCTTTGGGTTGATCCCAATTCAGTGTAACAGATTTCATCGGGCTGACCATGAGTCCGCTTTTTTCTGTACCGGATTCAATAATGATGTTGTCATAGATACTATGATATCCTCTTGGAAAGGAATCTAATTGATATCTGGCGTGATCTGATAAAAAAATAAAATCTAATTCAGCTTTTTTAGCGGCCGGTAAAATTTCTTTTAAAATACCCCGACTATCATGTGACCAATAGGAATGGGCATGAAGAACCCCTTTATAATCAGTTTGTTGTATGTAGTTGCTGGGCTTTTTATATTTAGCATGTAATTCGTTACGTTCCTTCTCTAATTTCGGGTAAGTATAAATCTTTCTCCATAATGAAGGAGCAGAATAAATTAAAACAACAACTATCAAAATCAAAACTAAAATGGCAATTAATTGAAATAATTTTCGCAATAGCTTCATCTATAAAATATTAATTTGTTTTTTTCTAATTTCTCTTTTTTCTTCAATCTTATTGATTTTCCCTCTTTTCTCTTTTTCTCGCAGATACCGCAGATACTTCAATCAACTGTCAACCAACAACTAATTTCTATTCACTTTTCCCATTCTATCATTCTTTCCTGAATTGAAGAATCTTTCCGACTCCTAGCATCACTTTCAAATCAACACATTTCAAATCATCAAATTTCTTTTTTTTCTCGCAGAAATCGCTGATACTTGTCAACCAACAACCAACAACCAACAACCAACAACCAACAACCAACAACCAACAACCATCAACTATCAACCAACAACTATCAACTATCAACTATCATCCATCAACACATTATCACATTCTATCATTGTCAATTCAAGTACTCCTTAAACCAATCTAACCCTGCCTGATAGGTTTTGTCTAATGGAATAGTATGATGTTTCGCAGGAAACCAGATGATATTTTTAGGATCTTCTGCTTTTTTATACAATAATTTACTCATCATAGGGAGTACGATATCATCATTTTCAGCATTGATCATCAGCAGAGGCCTTGGTGTTATTTGCTCAATAAAATTCATTGGCTCAATAATGCTCAAATAATCTTTAGTATCTGATGAAAGCGCATTTGCTCCGAACATTAAATTCATTTGACCACCAGCTAATACCAGAACAGGTACTTTAACTCTTTTATCTACACCACAAAATACAGCTCCAGTAATTCCACCCAGACTAATACCTAAAAAACCAATATTTTTTTGATCGAGTTCTTCTCTTTTTTCTATTAAATCAACAGCTCGTCTAAGATCAAAAACAGTCTGCGTGATTATATTTCTGGTCCAGTATTTGTGTTTGCCTGTAAAGTCGAAGTCAAATTCATTTTCAATACGATCTCCGTGATTGCTCACATCCAAGCGTAGTACCGCATAACCATTATTGTAGAAATAGTCGTTACCAAATTCGATATAATCTACTGTCTTTTTATCTCCTTTTCCATGCAATAATATAATTACCGGTATGGGTCCACTAGTGTTTTTTGGAACTGTCAAAAGAGCCGTAACTTTTTTATTGTGGACGCTTCTGTAAGTTATATCGTAAAGCTTGTAGGCAGTTGTATCTTTTATTAGTTTAATCGAATCCTGAAGAGGTATATCCTTGTCGTACTCATAATATTTTGATACGGGAATTACATCACTGTTTCCACAAGAGATCAAAATTCCAGTTAGGATAAAAAAGAGAAGGTATTTAATGTTCATTTTATTCGTTTAATGCTACAATGATACAATGCTTTAATGAGGCAATACTCTAATGATTTATTAACTTATTCTCTTAACCGCAAAGTTCGCAAGGTCTGCGCGAAAGTCGCTATGGTTTTGAAACAGTTTAAATCACTTTCTTCTCTGCATCACTGCCTCACCGTATCACCGCATCACCTGTTATCTTAACCACAAAGGGCACAAAGTTTAGCACAGAGAACACTAAGGTTTTTGATACGATTTTCAATCTTTAAATTGTTTAATTGTCAAAATATATTTTGTTTAACAAACTAACAACTAACAACTAACAACTAACAACTAACAACTAACAACTAACAACTAACAACTAACAACTAACTCACAACTCATTTACAAAACTTCATCATCATCGGCCAGATACATTCTTGTGCTCTTAGTATATTTTCCACCCTTCGGATCGGCATATTCCAGGTCAATATAAAAAGCTTTAAATCCGGTTTTTGGAAATGCAATTTTATATTCTATTTCCTCCTTATTTGAAGAAGGGATCTTTTTGACAATAAATTCTTCATCCCTAAAGTCGCGGTCATCAGAATCTGCGACCCATACATAAACATTTAACAGCTCATCGGAAGTAGTTTTCACGATCAATGTAGCGGATGTTTTATCTGAAGAGATATTATAAGATAAATTGTTATATGGCTTTTTTTCTAAGGTCTTTTCCCAAAATCCGCTTAAAGCTCGCAATGCTTGTTCACCTCCAGCCAGATCGTGGCCGGCATTTGGAACATAATGGATATAATTTTCACCCGGAATTTCATCGATATAATTTTTGATCGCGTCAACCGGCCAATATTCGTCATTGGTACCAATGAAGATCAATTTAGGCATCGTGAGTTTTTCACGATAAGAGTAAGGGTCGACCATGATTGTAATGGCATTACCTTCAGGAGTATTAACCGACTGTGGAATTTCCAGTTTGGTGTAATCTTCAATTTGTACGCTGTATTCACTCCATGCCTCCACTTGATAATCTAAACTTACGGGCATATTCAACACGTCAATTACCATTGGGCCAATTGCTTCAACGCGTTTATCGCTTGCTCCTGTCAACCAGGTCGTCCACCCTCGTTTGGATGCTCCTGTTACAGTAAAGCGAGTTACATCTTTATTTAGTTCTTTTTTAGAAAATTCCTGAACCGCATCCATTGCCTTTACAGCACTTTTTACCATAGGGAAAAGTAAGGGCCAGGTATAATCTTTATCTTGTTTAAAGTTATGTAACGTATAGGAGATCAATTGGTCTTCCACCAGATCGTCTTCGTAAAGCGGTTGTTTTGGTACTTGACGAACAATGGCGGTTATTGCTTTGTTCTTTTCGGCCATGGCAGCAAAACTTTTAGCTCTGTCGCTGTCATTCGATGACCAATTTGGCATATCGTTTTTTACACTTCCTCCTGTAATAAAGAGAAGGGCGCCATCATACATTATTTCCTTAGGAACCATAATTGTTAACTGATGTTTCCATACATGCTCTCTCCATTGTTGCGAAGTTAAAAGCAGATCGAAGGCCTTAGTACCATCAATGGTATATTCCTGTTTGATCTCCCATTTAAAAGAATCATCATCATTGTTTAAATAACTTTGTAATGCCGTTTTCGGAGAAAGCTCTATAACTTCTTCTTCAACAACAACAGTTTCACTCTTTTTATCCTTGTTGGCACAAGATGCAATAAAAAGTATACTTAGTATAAGAATAGAAAATTTTAGTTTCATTTGTTTTTATTTTAGTTAAATATTTTAATTATTCGTGTTTATTTCTTTTGATTTTTATTTATGGCAATGAACTTATTCATTTCTTTACAGAGGTTTTGTGATTATCCGGTTATACAGTTATGCGGTTATACTGTCAGAATGTTGAAATGATTCAAACTCAATAACTAAATATCACACTCACCGTTCCACCTTTTAACTGCATCACTCCTTCACCCATTTTTTTAACCACAAAGGTCGCAAAGTTCAGTACAGAGAACACTAAGGTTTTTGGTACGATTTTTAATCTTTAAATTGATTAATTGTCAAAATATATTTTGTTTCATTAACACATTAACACATTAACACATTAACACATTAACACATTAACACATTAACACATTATCTCATTGTCCACTCGGTTTAGGGCTATTCTTTATCAACTCCAACAGTTCATCTATCAATATTTCACCGGTACGTTCTCCTAGACTTGTACGGCTAACATATTCATACCTGTCAAAACTATTAAAATCTTCTTTGGTCAATATATAACCAAAAGCGTCATTGGTCAAACCAAACAGAAAA
>DAOUPU010000021.1 GCA_030625995.1 Flavobacteriaceae bacterium | reverse complement strand
AATTCAATATATTGGATTTTAGTTTAGTTGTTTTTTCTATTCTTCTCTTGCGGGCAGGATGGGGCACGTTTGTCCCACAGGCGGGAATCCCGGGTGTTCTTCCTGGATACCTCCCGCCAAATGTCGATATTGCTGTGCCGTGGTGGACGGGTTATTTTTGGCTGTTTATTGTTGGTATTTCCTGGTTTGGGATGCCTTCGCTTCTGTTTGGCGGATATTTTTTCACAAAACAAAAATACACGTTAAAGGATGTCTTTATAATTATTATACTATTTGCGGTTACGCGGTTTGTAGCAGGTTTTTTAGCTGAATTTCTCATTCCTTATTTAACTCCTATATATTATAATGAGATTTATCTTACCGGGATATCGGACCGAAGTTATGGGTCTATGCGTGGAAATATGTCAACTGCAATGGCAATAGTTCCTGCTTTGCTTTACATCCGCTATATAAAAGTAGATAAAAAGTTTTTTAATAATGCGCTCAGTGCTATGGTCATTTTTGCTTTCTCTCTTGCAATAGCGAATGTCTGGCGACCGCTGTCATTATTAATTAATGAAATAGGGGGCTCCGTTGCCTGGGGTTTATGGGAATATTTCACAGGATTTATTTTTGGTGGGCTGATTTTCTGGTTTTACGGGCGCTTTTCAGATAAAAAATTAGCCGAAACAGATATCCCAACCGGACTGGAAGTTTCGAACTGGAAGCCTTTTGGGAAATTTGTTCTTTATAGCGTTGCCTTGTATCTATTGTTTTTCCATGGTATTGCCGAAAGCCTTGAAGGCGGAATCCGTAAAGCTTTTTTGGCTTCAGGTGTCGTTTATAAACCTGATGTAACTACGGTTAAGCTCATTGTTACCGTCATTGGCCTCTCTTTATACTGGCTCTATTCGCAGGGTAAAATCGGAAAAACTTTTGCCAAAAAATCATTTCGAGAAAAAAGTCTTATTGTTCTGATTATTATGCTGCCATTTTATTATTTCAATTTTGCTTTGCATCATATAATTTCAGGTAGTTTATTTTTACAAGATTGGAACTCCAGTGAAGTATGGCTTGACTCCATTTCCTTTTTTATCGTTGAGATTTATTGCATCTATTTATATAGACAGATGATTCTGCCGTTACCTGATATAAGTTCAAGTTTAAACCATAACAAATAATTAACAAAATTGAATTTTAAAAAATGAAAAAATGGATTAGAAAATTAATAGTGTTTATCTCGCTATTATTGATAATAATATACTTCTATTGGATCCTCCCTTTTTGGGGAATGCCTTTTAATTCTCAAAGACACGTGCAATTACCGTTAACACCAGCTTGGGCACTTGAAAATTGGCTTTGGGAAGATGATGTGAATACAGCTGCTTATGTGGATGAATTATTAGATGGTTATAAAGAAAACGACATACCTGTAAGAACTATTATTTTAGACAGTCCATGGTCCTTGCGATACAATGATTTCGAAGTAGATACATCACGTTATCCAAATCCTGAAATCTGGTTTAAAAAATTACAGGATGATGATTACAGAGTTGTTCTGTGGATGACCTCTTTTGTGAATAGCTTTAACAAGGATACAAGAATAAAAAATTCTGAGCCCTGGTACAGCGGTGCCAGAAAAAATGGTTATTTAGTAAAATCAGATAAATTAAATAACTGGTGGAAAGGCGATGGTGGATTTATAGATTATACCAATCCGGAAGGAATAAAATGGTGGAGAGAAATGCAGCAAAATGTGTTTGATCTGGGAATAGACGGTTGGAAATTAGATGGAGCAGCCACTTTGTTTTGGACCGAATTATGGGGTATTCCATTTTTTTATAAAAAAACAAATGACGGTTTAATGACAACTCGGAAATACATGGACTTATATTATCGTGATGAATACAAACATGGTTTGACTCAAAATCCTGAGTTTGTAACACTTTCGAGATCTATTGATCGAGGATTTCATCCAGAAGGTTTTGCTCCTTTTGACGCCTCACCTGTAAATTGGGTTGGTGATCAAAAACATGAATGGGTTACCCAAAAAATGATTTCGGAAAACAATGAGGAAAAAGTTGATATTGCCTTAGAAGGTATTGAAGGCTTTGAATCTGCAATAGAAAGTATCTTAGAAAGTGCTGAACTCGGCTATAACATTATAGGTTCTGATGTTGCTGGATTTTCAGGAGGCACAATTCCACCACGCCTATATATAAGATGGACGCAATTTTCGACTTTTTGTGGTCTGTTTATGAATGGTGGACATGGAGAAAGAAGATTATGGAAAAGAACAGAGGAAGAATTGGAAGTGATTCGAAAATTCTCGTGGTTACACACTGAGTTAGTGCCATATATGTATCACTATGTTGTAACTGCACATAAAGATGGTAGAAGATTACAAACGGTTATAAGTAATGGGAAATATCAATATATGTTCGGAGATGACTTTTTAGTAGCACCTATTTATGTTGATTCAAAGATGAGGGAAGTCACCTTACCAAAAGGACAATGGCGATACTTTTTTAACGATACTGAATTACTTGAAGGGAAAAGCACTTTTGAAAGAGAATATGCTTTGGATGAATTCCCTGTTTTTATAAAAGAAGGAGCCATTATTCCAATGAATATCGAAAGAGATTATACGAATATTGGAGATGAAAATTCTAGCGGATTTACAACCATTTTAATTTATCCAAAAGGAGAGAATGGGTTTACTTATTACCATACAGATACGAAAGAGGAGACTGAAATTTATTATGATTTTATTGATGATCAGAGATTGAAGGTGAATTTAAAAGGGACACAAATTCCTCATATATTAATTATTCAATCCAAAGTTGCACCAAATAAAGTTACCCTGGATGGAAACCGGCTTATTGAAGAGGAAAATTGGAAATTCGATCCGGCTAGACAAAAAATAATTATCAAAACACAAAATTATTCCAAAGGAAATTATGAGATCAATTATTAAAAATAATAGAAAAATTTTAAATGTTGTAGCAGTATTCACTACCATTTTTTTCCTGTCTTGTACGAGTACAAATACAAGTTATAAAGTAGATAGTTCAAAAATATTAGAGGAATTTCACGATGCAACCTCAAAAGCGGTACTGGTAGCGGCACATAGAGGGGCACATATGGAAAACTTCGAAAATTCCTTGGCATCTATTAATAAGGCCATTGATTTAGGTGTGGATATAGTTGAATTAGATGTACGAACTACAAAGGATGGTTTTCTGGTTTTAATGCACGATTCAGACATAGATCGCACTACTACTGGTAAAGGAAAGGTCGTAGATCTGACCCTGGCCGAATTAAAAACCTTTCGATTAAAATCACCTTATGGAAGGATAAGTGAAGAGTCGATTCCAACCTTCGAAGCGGCCTTAAAAATTATTAAAGGAAAAATAATGGTCGATATTGATATGAAAACAGATAATGTGAAAGGTCTTGTTGAGATGGTTGAAAAGACAGGAACAAATAATGATGTATTTTATTTCGACAATGACTACCATCAGTTAGATGAGGTAATAAAAATGGAAAGCTCCGCTCAAATTATGCCAAGAGCTTATTCTTTTAAAATGGCAGATTCGGCTATTGTTAGATATGCACCTCCTGTTGTACATATCGACCCTAAGTTTTACACCAAAGAACTGTCAAAAATGTTAAGAGATAATAATGCCAGAATTTGGATCAATGCTTTAGGGGAAGCCGATGCTTATATTCGTTATGGGAAGGGAGAGGAGGTTTTGAAAGAATTATTAGGAAATGGAGCCAATATGATCCAAACCGATGAGCCCGAAATGTTGTTGGAACTTTTAAGATATAAAGGACTACACGATTAAAATTGGGTGAAATAAATTTTTGATCCCTGGTACAAACATCAAAATGAATTTGATAAATTACAATAAATTTAAAAAGATTATAATGAAAAGTTTAAAATCTATAATTCTGGTATTCATAATGTTAATGATAATTTCATGCGAAGAAAATACATATAGTGAATCTAGGATTCAGCAAAACAATCTTCAATATGTAAATCCGGATATTGGTTCAGTCGGATATTTGTTACATCCCATGCGGCCCAATGTACAGTTACCAAATCAGCCTATTAGAATGCATCCTTATAGAATAGATTATCTGGATGATCAAATAGCATTCTTTACGCTTTCCATGGTATCACATCGTGAAGGAGAACTTTTTGGTGTCCTACCGGGTATCTTGAAAGATGAAAATGAAACGTGGAGTGAAAAACAAACCTGGGATCACGACCAAGAAATTTTAAAACCGAATTATTATTCTACCTATTTTGTAGATTCTGAAATAGGAACAGAATTTACTCCCGGGTCAAAAGCTGGTTATTTTAAATTTCACTTTCCGAAAAATGGGATCAAAAAACTTAAATATAATATAACGCATGACGGATCCTGGAGACAGGGTGAAGGAAATTCAATAATTGGTATTGAAGAGTTCGGTGGGATGAAAGCATATGTCTATGGGGAGTTTAATACAGATATTCAAACTTCTTTTGATAAGCAGATCATTGTAAATAAAAGAAGAAAAACGAGTAGAGAACAAGCGAATGCATGGGTGAGTTTTTCTGATAAATCAGCTAGAACTGTTGAATTTAAATATGCGATCTCCTATATCAGTGTTGAGCAAGCACGAAAAAACCTACAAAATGAAATTCCACAATGGAATTTTAACAAATTAAAGGATCAGGCCACATCTATTTGGAATAAGAAGTTAGGACAGATCAAAGTGGAAGGAGGTACTGAAGCACAAAGAAATGTTTTTTATACTTCTCTTTACAGGTATTACGAACGTATGGTAAATATAACTGAAGAAGGAAAATATTTTAGTGCCTATGACCACACTGTGCATACAGATTCAAGAGATTTTTACACAGATGATTGGGTTTGGGATACCTATCTTACCCAACACCCGTTGCGAATGATACTGTCTCCGGAACTGGAATCAGATATGTTGCAGTCCTATGTGCGTATGTATGAAGAAGGAGGATGGATGCCACAGTTCCCAATACTTTATATGGATAAACCAGCCATGCATGGATTTCATTCGACGATCGTTTTTTTGGATGCTTATCGAAAAGGAATACGAAATTTTGATGTGGAAAAAGCGTATGAAGGAATGAAAAAAAATGCTACGGATGCAACAATGATTCCTTGGGTAAACGGAGAGAAAACAGAATTGGATGATTTTTATAGAGAAAATGGATATTTCCCATCGTTGAAACCGGATGAAAAAGAGTTTGTAGAAAAAGTACACTGGTTTGAAAAAAGAGAAAGTGTTGCCATAACTCTAGCCCATAGTTATGATGATTGGGCTCTTGGGCAAATGGCATTGGAGTTGGATAAAAAGCAGGATTATGAATATTATAATACGCAAGCTCTTAATTATAGAAATCTTTATCAACCAAAGAACGGCTTAATGATGCCAAAAGATTCTGAAGGAAATTGGATAGATATTGATCCGAAATTTGATGGTGGTCCTGGGGGGCGTGATTATTACGACGAGAATAATGGTTTTACCTATGCTTGGCAAGCCCAACAGGATATTCATGGCTTGATAGATCTGATGGGTGGGAGAGAACAGTTTATAGATAATTTGGATAATTTATTCAGAGAAGGATTGGGTAGAACAAAATATCAATTCTTTGCCTTATTTGCTGATTCCAGTGGAATGGTAGGACAGTTTTCTATGGGAAATGAACCGAGTTTTCATATTCCTTATTTGTATAATTATGCCGGTGCACCATGGAAAACACAAAAACGTGTCCGCTTTTTATTAGACGCATGGTTTCAGGATAGCATCTTTGGAATTCCGGGCGATGAAGATGGAGGGGCAATGACCTCATGGGTAGTTTTTTCTTCGATGGGATTTTATCCTGTAACTCCTGGCTTACCAATCTATAATATTGGAAGTCCCATTTTTGAGAAAACATCTATTGATCTTGAAAATGGAAAAACATTTACCATTATAGCAAATAATTCTTCCAAGAAGAACAAATATATTCAGTCGGTAACATTAAATGGCAAACCCTATAACAAAGTTTGGTTTACACATGATGATATTTTAAATGGGTCGACCCTGAAATTAGAAATGGGAGAATTTCCAAATAAAGAATGGGGTGTAAGCCCTGAAGCGGCACCGGAATCTGAGGTGAAATAGAACGTAACTTTAACTTTACGACAATTCATCAGATGACTCTCACGGTTGCGGCTAGGATTCATCTGATGAATTTATGCCACTGTTGGTGTTTTGTACCAACGAAGGCAAAATTCACTTATTATTTCTTATTATAGATATCTATATATTTTTGATCTAATTCCTTCGAGTCCTTATATTTTACCCTTATTTCAGCCAGATCAATTTTAAGTTCTTTTACTATCTCAGCATATGCAGGATCATTATAGACATTATTTATTTCTGAAGGATCATTTTTGCGGTCATACAGTTCCCATTCATCTACATCATTGTAGAAATGAGCTAATTTGTATTCTTTTGTCACAATTCCATAATGTCTTTTAACCATGTGTACAGCCGGGTATTCGTAATAGTGATAATAAACTGCATCTCTATCCCAATTTTGGTCATTACCCGTCAGTAGAGGGATTAAACTTTCCCCTTGCATATCTTCCGGGGCTTCAATTTGAGCAGCTTCAAGAAAAGTTTGGGCAAAATCCAGGTTTTGTACCATTTCTTCGTTTGTAGTACCAGGTTTTATTTGGTTTGGCCAGCGTATTAAAAGAGGGGTTTTAAAGGATTCATCATAAATAAAGCGTTTATCGAACCAACCGTGTTCACCTAAGTAAAATCCTTGATCTGAAGTATATACTACAATGGTATTCTCGGCCAAACCACTATTCTCTAAATAATCCAGTACTCTTCCTACATTATCATCTACAGACGAAATGGAACCCAAATAATCCTGCATATATCGCTGGTATTTCCAAATCATTTTTTCTTTATTCGTCATACCCGGCCAATTGGTTTTGAACCATGTATTGATCGAATCGATCACCGGATCATATAAAGCCTTTTGTTCAGCATTTGCTCGTCCATAGGGTCCGGAAAACCCATCTATACCACCCCAGGTAAAAGGCGGTACATAAGGCTCAACCCCGCCCATGGCTTCTATTGTCTCCAGTCTTATTTTGGAGTCATGACCATACTTCATGTGTGTTAATAAATTCATCTCTGCAGTTTTTGCAGCAGTACCTCTGTTGCTATAATCATCGAACAGAGTCTCCGGTAAAGGGAATTGTTTTTTGGTAAACTCTGCAAATTTTTCAGGACTTGGCCACCATGGTCTGTGCGGCGCCTTGTGCAGATACATTAGTAAAAAGGGTTTTTCCGGATCTCGTTTTTGCTCTAACCAATTTAAAGTTAGATCTGTAATTATATCCGTTACATAACCTGTAATTATAGTGTCACCTTTTTGAGTGATAAATTTGGGGTTGATATAGTTTCCTTGTCCCGGCAATATCATGAAATCATCCACACCTTTCGGGTTATTTCCAAAATGAAGCTTTCCAAACATAGCTGTTTGATAACCATATTTCTGAAATAGCTGAGGAAAAGTTACCTGAGTAGTATCAAAAGGCATTCGGTTATCTATTTTGCCATTTATATGGTTGTGTTTACCAGTTAGGATCGTTGCCCTGGAGGGAGCGCAGATAGAATTGGTAACACAAGCATTAGTAAAGAGTATACCCTCATCCGCAATTCTATCAATATTTGGTGTTTGAATCAACTTATCACTGTAGGCACTAATTGCCTGATAAGCATGATCATCGGACATAATAAATAGAATGTTCGGTCTTTGTGGAATCTTTTCTTTTTTGGAACAAGAAGAGATAAGAAATGCCAGTAGGATAAAATAAATAAGCTTAATATTCATCTTTAAATAATTAAAATTTTTCGATTATTAAGCTGTTAAAGTACAAAAAATAATTCTGCTTTTTTTTCTTACTTTTATGTAAAATTATTTTGTGCAAGATCAGACCTCTTTTCAAGTATACAGTGCCTCTGCCGGAAGTGGTAAAACATTTACCTTAGTTAAGGAATATTTGAGAGTCCTGTTGCAATCTGAGGATGAAAATATATTCAAAAAGATTCTAGCTATTACTTTTACCAATAAGGCTGCCGGAGAAATGAAAGAGCGAATTTTAAATAATTTGCTGGACTTTTCTAAGGGGAATACTGACAATGATATGCTGCGGTTACTTTCGGTGGAAACAGGACAAACTATCAAGACAATTAAATATAAATCGGAAAGGATCTTGAACAGTATTTTGCAGAATTACACCTCCTTTCATATAAAGACAATAGATAGTTTTACAAATAAGCTTATTAAATCCTTTGCTTTTGATTTGGGCCTGCCTTTGGATTTTGATGTTGAATTGGATCCTGAATCTATTCTTAAAGAAACTATAGATCTTGTTATTTCAAAAATTGGAATCGACAAAGAGATTACGAATGCGCTAGTTGAATTTGCTAAACAAAAAACTTTGGAAGATAAATCGTGGGATATTTCGCGAGATTTAAAAGAAATTTCTACACTTTTGTTAAAGGAAAATGATGCATTTCAAATTCAAAAGCTAGAGGACAAACAAATACCAGATTTTAAAAATTTAGAAAAAAAACTTAAGGCTAGACAAATTGTAACGGAAAAACAATTTGTGGAGATAGGAGAAAAGGGATTAGAAATAATCAATATCCTTGGTATTGAACATAAAGAGTTTTATTATAGTCAGTTTCCGAAGTTTTTCCAGAATTTGATTGTTGACCCGTCTAAGATAAGCTTTCGAAATGATAAAGGAATAGGGAAAAGTATAGAAAATAATTTGTTTTACACGAAGGGAAAATCTATTGAGGTCAAGGAAAAAATTGATGGCGTTATCGGTCCTTTATTGGAACTCTATCTGAAATCGGAAAAATTGTTTCAGACTTATTTTTTGAACAAACTTATCCTAAAAAATTTAACTCCTTTAGCCATAATAAATGCTATATCCAAGACCTTGGCGGAGATTAAGTCCGATAATAACTTATTGCTTATTTCTGAATTTAATCAAATCATTAGTAAACATTTAAGGGAACAACCGGTAGCTTTTATCTATGAAAAAATAGGCGAAAAATACCGACATTATTTTATTGATGAAATGCAAGACACATCGATAATGCAATGGGATAATTTAGTACCATTGATTGACAACGTGCTTTCCGAAGAAAATTCCAGTTTATTAATGGTTGGTGATGCAAAACAAGCAATTTATCGTTGGCGCGGTGGAAAGGCAGAACAGTTTATTGACCTATCAATTCAAGGAAATTCAAGAGAGAATAATCCTTTTCAAAGGTCTAAAAAGTTGGAGAATTTAGACACTAATTACAGAAGCCATTCACAAATTATTGATTTTAACAATAAATTCTTTAGTCATATTGCAAAGTATTTTGACAATAGCGTATATGGAGATTTGTACAGAATTGGGAATAGTCAAAGAACAACTAAAAAGGAAGGTGGTTATGTACAACTGAGTTTTATTGATGAGTGTAGAAATAATGAGGAGCGAGACGAAGTATTTCCACAGGGAATCTATAGAATATTGCAAAATTTGGAAGGTAAATTTGAAAGAAATGAAGTTTGTATTTTAGTTAGAAAAAAAACACAAGGAATTGCGATTGCTAATTACTTGGTAGAAAGAAATATTCAAATTGTCAGCTCAGAAACATTGCTTGTAAAAAACAATTATAAGGTTGATTTTATAATACAAACACTACTTTTATTAAAGGACGAAAATAACGGAGATGCTAAATTGAACGTTTTATACTTTCTGCACCATCATTTTGATCTACAAGTGGATAAACACACATTTATTCAAGAATACATACATTTGAACAACGAGGATTTTTACAAGAAATTAGAAAGAATTCAAATCTTTTATAAGGCGAAAAATTTTGAACAAAATCCTTTTTACGAAAGTATGGAAGAAATTATCAGAAGCTTTAAATTGGCACCGGAATCTGATGCATATATATTGTTTTTCTTAGATTTTGTATTCGATTTCACCCAGCGTAAATCACAGGATAATGCTGATTTCTTACAGTATTGGGAGCAGAAAAAAGACAAGTTAAGCATTGTGGCATCGGAGAGTAAAAATGCCGTTCAAATAATGACAATTCATAAATCAAAAGGGTTGGAATTTCCTGTAGTAATTTATCCATATGATTTAAATATATATTATCAAAAAGACCCAAAAACCTGGTTTGAAATAAAGGATGAAAGCGGATATGATAATTTTGATAGTTTTTTAGTAAGCGCGTCTTCAACAATTGAAAACACAGGTATCAGAGGTAAAAATATTTTTAAAGAACAACGAAGTGAATCAGAACTGGATAATTTTAATTTGCTCTATGTTGCTCTTACAAGAGCAAAGGAACAGTTGTATATTCTTTCTGAGAACAAAAAAATTCCTGAACAGTTAAAATGGTATTCAAATTTTTTTATAGATTTTTTATTGAAATGTGAGAAATGGGAGGATGGAAAGATGGTTTATGAATTTGGAGAAAATTTGAGGGTGTCAGAGGTCAAAAGTGACGATACGATAACCGAATTGCAAAAAAAATTTATAAGCACTTCCTGGCAGGATCATTCATTTAATATCGTCTCAAATTCCTCGGTGATGTGGGATACCAATAGGGGAGATGCAATTAAGTTTGGAAACATAGTTCACGAAATAATGGCGCGTATAATTAATGTGAATGATATTTCTAAGGAAGTCAAAAGATTTTATAGTAAGGGTATTATTAAGAAAGAAGAACTTGACCAAATAGAAAAATTAATTGATAAAATTGTACATCATGAGGAGTTAAAAACTTATTTTAGATCAGGGAAAACTGTTTTTACCGAAAGAGAGATCATTACGAAGGATAAGCAAATTTTAATTCCGGATCGATTGGTTTTTAATGAAAAAAATGAGGTTATAATTATAGATTATAAGACAGGTAAACCGGATAAAAAACATCATGAACAAATTAAACAGTATGGTCTTGTTTTGGAGACTATGAATTATATAGTTTCGGAAAAAATATTGGTGTATATAGATAATGAAATTATCGTAATAAAAGTTTAATATAAATTAATTAGGAATGAATATAATAGATATAGTAATAGCATGCCTTTTACTTTTTGGATTGGTTATTGGATACAAAAGAGGCTTATTTGTGGAATTAACATCTTTAGTTGGTTTGGTTTTAGGTGTTTATGGCGCAATACATTTTTCCTACTTTTTGTCCAATTTCCTAGAAAGTAAAGTCAGTTGGGACCCATCATTGATTCAAGTAATGGCGTTCGCAGGCACTTTCATTATCATCGTAATTGCGTTGGTTTTATTGGGTAAAGCTCTGACAACAATAGCCGAAACCATTATGCTTGGATTTTTTAATAAAATACTGGGGGCCGTTTTTGGGGCACTTAAATATGCGCTTATTTTAAGTGTTGTTTTAATCATTTTTAGTGAATTTAATAAGACATTTAAATTTATGGATAAGTCCAAAACGAGAAATTCTGTACTATATGAACCCGTAAAGAACTTAGCACCTTATATTTTTCCAAAATTGGTTACCATAGTTGAAGATGCCAGTTAAAAATATTCACTATTTTAGCATTCCAAAATTGAAGAATTATGTCGGCAATTAAAAAAGATTATAAAAGAGTAACTACCAAATCTTTGGTAGAGATGAAAGCTAATAGAGTAAAAATATCCATGCTGACCGCTTATGATTATACCATGGCAAAGATAGTTGATCATGCCGGAGTTGATGTTATATTAGTTGGGGATTCGGCATCGAATGTCATGGCTGGACATGAAACAACACTACCCATAACTTTAGATGAAATGATCTATCATGCTTCGTCAGTTGTAAGGGCTGTAGACAGAAGTTTGATAGTAGTTGATCTGCCATTTGGAACATATCAGGGAAATTCCAGAAAAGCACTTGCTACTGCCATAAGAATAATGAAAGAATCCGGTGGACATTCGGTAAAGATGGAAGGTGGAGAAGAAATAGCAGAATCTATTTCAAGAATATTAACTGCAGGTATACCGGTAATGGGACATTTAGGATTAACTCCTCAATCCATTTATAAATTCGGAACCTATACAGTTCGAGCAAAAGAAGAAGAAGAAGCCAATAAGCTAAAGAAAGATGCGAAATTATTGGAGAAATTAGGCTGTTTCGGAATAGTCTTGGAGAAGGTTCCGTCCAATTTGGCAAAGGAAGTTGCTGAGAGTGTAAGTATTCCGGTTATTGGTATAGGTGCGGGAGACGGCGTTGATGGTCAGGTTTTGGTTACTCATGATATGTTGGGAATGACCCATGAGTTTAGTCCTAGATTTTTAAGAAGATATTTAAACCTGTATGCTGATATGGGTGATGCAATTAAGAGATATGTAGCTGACGTAAAATCGAGAGATTTTCCTAGCAAGGAAGAACAGTATTAAAACCGAGTTGTCTCGGTTTTTTTATTTTAGGCACTAAAAATCTGCGAAACCCTTTATTTTAACCAAATTTTAACAAGATAAAATTTTATTTAAATGTAGTTTTGTCAGGCCAAAAAAAGAACATATTTAATACTTATTATGGAAACACAAAATACCAATATTGATATTAGAGCTATCAATGAAAAAATTGAGAAGGAAAGTGCCTTTATTGATTTACTTTTTTTAGAGATGAATAAAGTAATCGTGGGTCAAAGACACATGATGGAAAGACTACTTATAGGGCTCTTAGGAAATGGGCATATATTGCTGGAAGGTGTGCCTGGTTTAGCAAAAACATTAGCAATAAATACCCTTGCGCAAGCGGTTAAAGGATCCTTTAGCAGAATTCAATTCACGCCGGACCTTTTGCCAGCGGACGTTATAGGTACCATGATTTACAATATGAAGGAGAATGATTTTTCTATTAAAAAGGGACCAATTTTCGCAAATTTTGTTTTGGCAGATGAGATCAATCGTGCGCCTGCAAAAGTACAATCTGCATTGTTAGAGGCCATGCAGGAACATCAAGTAACCATTGGGGAAACTTCTTTTAAACTGGATCAACCCTTTTTGGTAATGGCAACACAAAACCCTATTGAACAGGAAGGTACCTACCCTTTGCCCGAAGCACAGGTCGATCGTTTTATGCTGAAAACTGTAATTGATTATCCTAAATTAAATGATGAACAATTAATTATGCGCCAAAATTTACTTGGCAGTTTTGGGAAGATAAATCAGGTTATTTCGGTTAAAGACATATTAAAAGCTCGTGAGTCTGTCAAAGAGGTTTATATGGATGAAAAAATTGAGAAATACATACTAAATATAATTTTCGCAACCAGATACCCGGAGGATTATCGCTTACCACAACTTAAACCTTTAATTAGTTTTGGTGCTTCACCAAGGGGAAGTATAAATTTAGCCATGGCCTCAAAATGTTATGCTTTTATTAAACGTCGTGGCTACGTAATACCTGAAGATGTGAGGGCAGTAGTTCATGATGTTCTAAGACATAGAATTGGAATTACCTACGAGGCTGAAGCGGAAAATGTCACTTCTGTAGATATAATTAATAAAATTGTAAATGAAGTTGAAGTACCTTAAATAAGGAAAAAGTTAAAAGTTAAAAGTTGAAAATGAAGAAATACTTCATGATAAATTACTTTGTCCTTTTTTACTTTGTCCTTTTTACTTGAAAATGGATACCAAAGATATACTCAAAAAAGTTCGTAAAATTGAAATCAAGACAAGACGCTTGTCTGATCATATATTCTCAGGTGAATATCACAGTTCATTTAAGGGAAGAGGGATGACTTTTTCTGAGGTTCGCCAATATCAATTCGGAGATGATATTAGATCAATTGATTGGAATGTGACTGCCAGATACAATGAACCATACGTAAAAGTTTTTGAGGAGGAAAGAGAGTTAACCATGATGTTGATGGTGGATATAAGCGGTTCTGAGTTCTTTGGCACTACACAACAATTTAAGCATGATCTGATAGCCGAGATCAGTGCAACTTTGGCCTTTTCGGCAATACAGAATAATGACAAAGTTGGATTGTTACTTTTTTCGGATGAAATAGAATTGTTCATCCCGCCTAGCAAAGGAAAAACACACGTTTTAAGAATTATTCGTGAGCTAATAGAATTTAAGGGAAAAAGTAAGAAAACTGATCTGACACATGCTCTGAGATATCTGTCAAATGTTATGAAAAAGAAAGCCATTGTTTTTATTCTTTCTGACTTTATGGATGATAAATATGACAATGCCTTGAAAATAGTTGGTAAAAAACATGATGTCACAGGCTTTAGAATTTATGATAAATATGAAACCGAGATACCTAAAATAGGAATGGTTCCAATGAAGGATGCAGAAAGTGGAAATGTGATCTTGGTCAATACAAATTCAAAAGCAATTCGTAATAATTATAGAGCTAATTATCTAAAAATGGTCGATTATTTTGAGAATGCATTTACAAAAAGTGGCTCTGGAATAATTAGCAGCCGAATTGATGAGAGCTATGTAAAAAAATTATTAGGATATTTTAAAAGAAGAAATTAGTGCATTGAGATTATTGCATTCGAGAAATTTGATAAAAAAAATAAAATGAAGAAGATCTGTTCTATACAAGGTTCAACCGATAAATTCTACGGAATTATACGGAGGTCTTTTGGGTATGGATATTTGAAATTTTACTTGTTTTTTACTTTTATCTTACTTGGGTTTTTGGGTTTTTCTCAAGTAAGTACGGAAATTGACACGACCCGCATACGGATCGGTGAGCAAATGCAATATCAGATCATAGTAAATGAGACCGATGAGGTACAATTTTCTAAGCTCATTTTGGATAGCCTTAAAAGAATTGAGGTTGTTGAATCTTTTGAAATAGATTCTCTCAAAAATAGATTGATCAAAAAATATGCTCTTACGAGTTTCGATAGTGGCAGGTATGTGCTACCGAGTCAAACGGTATTTATTCGAAATAAAAAATTCTTAACGGAGTCCGTAATTATTGATGTTGCAACGGTTGCAGTAGACACGATCAAACAGCCAATGTATACTATAAAGGAGATCAGAAACGAGCCGTATACCTTTGGTGATATTCTTTCTGAGTATTGGTGGCTTTTGGTATTGTTGATAGTTATAGCTGTGATATTGTATTTTGTTTTAAGAGATAAGGTAAAACACTATGAAAGAATAAATAGAATTCCTCCTTTTGACATGGCAAAACAAAGATTGAAAGAACTGGACAGTAAGAAATTGCTGGAGGAGAATAAGATCAAATTGTATTATGTGGAGTTAACGGATATTGTTAGGACGTTTATAGAGCGTGAAATGAATATTCCGGCTCTGGAATCCACAACGGACGAACTACTCGAAACAATAACAGATTTTAATTCTAGTAGTAAGTTGAATATTCCGGAAGAAACAATAAAAAAATTACAAAAGTTACTGCAAGAAGCTGATCTTGTGAAATTTGCAAAATCAAAACCATTAATTGATGAAATAGAAACGCACAGAAATAGTGCGGAGGTAATAATAGATAATTTGCATCCTAAGACTAAGGAAAAAAATACTGAAGAAGATGATGGGCAATAACTTAGAATTTACTAATCCAGGGTTTTTATGGTTGCTTTTAGTTATACCCATATTGGCAGCGTGGTATTTCTTTACAATCAAGAAGGATGGTGCTACTCTAAAAATGGCGAGCACCAAAGGATTTGTTAAGCAAGACATCTTTGCAAGATTGAAACCTTTACTTTATCTGCTTCGCTTATTGGCAGTTGCCTTACTTATAATTGCTTTAGCCAGACCTAGAAATGTTGAAGTTAGTCAAAGAACAAAAACTACCAGAGGGATAGATATTGTTATGGCTATTGATGTTTCAGCAAGCATGCTTGCAAAAGATCTGAAACCAAATAGATTAGAGGCTTTGAAAACTGTAGCTATAAAATTTGTAAATAAACGCCCAAATGATCGTATAGGAATAGTGGTTTATGCAGGAGAGAGTTATACCCAAACACCAATAACAAGTGATAAATCGATCGTAGTAAATACCATCAATAAAATAAAATGGGGACAAATTGAAGATGGAACAGCCATTGGAATGGGCCTGGGATCAGCAGTAAACAGGTTGAAGGACAGCAAAGCCAAAAGTAAGGTAATTATTTTGCTGACCGACGGGGTTAATAATTCAGGATTTGTTGATCCAAAGACGGCTACAGAATTGGCTAAAGGACTAAATATTAAAGTGTATACTATTGGATTAGGAACCAATGGAACGGCTTTGTTTCCTGTAGCGAAAGATCTGAATGGAAAATTAATTTTTAGGAATGCACCTGTTGAAATTGATGAAAAGCTGCTACAATATATTGCGACAGAAACCGATGGCAAATACTTTAGAGCAACGGATAATAAAAAACTAGAATCTATTTATAACGAAATAAATAAATTGGAGAAAACAGAAATTGAAGAATTTAAGTATTACAATTACCAGGAAAGATATCGTGCTTTAGTTTTTTTAGCAGCATTTTTAGTAATGGTAGAGATGCTTTTACGATTTACTGTTTATAGAAGTTTTATTTAGTATAGTGGTAGTTGTTTATTTGTTTAATCGTGCAATTGTGCAATAATTAGAAAAAATAATATGTATGTCTTTTCATTTGAAAAATTGGAAGTTTGGAAGGAATCAATATTGTTAGTAAAAGTAATTTATAAACTGACTGATAATTTCCCAAGTACGGAAAAGTTTGGATTAATAAGTCAACTTAGAAGAGCTTCAATCTCAATTTCTTCAAATTTGGCGGAAGGAACATTAAGGAATACAAATAAAGACAAAACACATTTTTCAACTATAGCATATAGTTCAACAATGGAGGATTTAATCAATTATTAATATCAAAAGAATTAAATTTTATTAGCGAAGAGGATTATTTAGAAAGTAGAAAACAAATTTATAAAATATCAAATATGTTAAATGCTTTACGAAAGTCACAATTAAAATAAGCAGTTAGACAATTCTGCAATTAAACAATTCAACATTGGAAAAATGTATCAATTAGAAGAACCAAAATATTTTTATCTATTCATAGCCATAGCTATTTTAGTGGTTATGTACATCTTGGTTGCTATATGGAAACGGCATAAGCAACGAAAATTTGCAGATTTGGCTTTGTTTGATAAATTGAGTCCTCAAAAGTCCAAGTTTAAACCTACGCTAAAAATTGTTGTAATAGCTATAGGATTATCTTTTTTGATAATTGCAATGGTAAATCCTAAGATGGGAACACAGCTGAAGACAATTAAACGAGAAGGGGTCGATATTGTTTTCGCTTTGGATGTTTCTAAGAGTATGTTGGCTGAAGATATTGCTCCTAATCGATTAGAAAAATCAAAGCAAATAATCACAAAAATTGTAGATAAATTAGGTAGTGACCGTGTGGGTATAATTATTTATGCTGGTAGTGCTTATCCTTTATTGCCCATTACAACAGATCATGCATCTGCCAAAATGTTTCTTCAAAATGCGTATCCGGATATGGTTTCGTCACAAGGTACTGCAATTAATGAAGCGCTCAAATTGGCCAAGACCTATTTTGATGACGATACGCAAACGAATAGATTTTTATTTATTATTTCGGATGGAGAAGATCATGAAAAGAATTCTAGTGCAGTGGCCAAGGAAATATTGAATGAAGGAATTATTACCTATACTATTGGTATAGGAACTAATAAAGGAGGTCCAATTCCTATAAAACGAAATGGAAAACTTTTAGGATATAAAAAAGATAAGGAGGATGAAGTTGTAATTACCAAGCTTGATGTTGCAACATTAAAGGATATTGCACAGAATGGGAAAGGAAAATATATCTATGGAAATAACACTTCAAAAACTATTGATGTTATTGAAGAATTATTGTTAAAAGCCGATAAAAAAGAATTCGAAACCAAGCAATATTCAGATTATAAGGATCAATTTCAATGGTTTATTGGTTTGGGATTATTATTTTTAATTTTGGATATATTTTTATTGAATAAAAAGACAAAATGGGTTCAAAAATTAAATCTGTTTAATGAGGATTAAGATGAAAAGACACTTATACATATTGTTTTTCTTGCCTTTTTTAGTTTTTGCTCAGGAGCAACAACAGGGTCAACAACAAGGTTCTAAGGTAGAGCCACAAGAAGAGATTAAGATAAAATTGGCAGATAAACAGGTCTTGCGAAAAGGTAATGATTTGTATAAGGAAAAAAAATATGCGGATGCAGAAGCTAAATATAAGAAGGCCTTGCAGCAAAACCAAAATTATAAAACCGCATATTATAACCTTTCTAACTCTATGTATTCTCAGGATAAATTCAAGGAATCACTCCCTGGGTATGAATTGGTAGCAAAAACAACGGATGATAAGGAGTTTAAAGCACAGTCATTTCATAATATTGGAAATGTTTTGTTGAAGGAAAAGCAATATGCAAAAGCCGTTTCTGCATTTAAAAACTCTTTAAGATTGAATCCAATAGATGATGAAACGAGATATAATTTGGCCCTGGCACAGGATTTGTTGAAAAAGGAACAAAATCAGGAGAATAAAGACAATAAGGACAATAAAGATAACAAGGACAACAAAGATAAAGATAAGGAGAAAGAAGAGGACAAGAAGGATCAAAACAGTGAGAATAAAGAAGAAGAGGGAGATGAAGATAAAAAAGATCAAGAGCAAGACAAAGGAGAGGATAACAAGGATAAGCAAGATCAAGATAAAGGAGGAGATAACGAACAGGAGAACAAGCAGCCACCAAAACCTGAACCTAATAAGTTAAGTCAACAACAAATTCAGCAGCTTCTGGAAGCAATGAATAATGAGGAAAATAAAACGCAGAAGAAGGTAAATGCCAAAAAGGCGAGCGGTAAAAAAGTGAAGCAGGAAAAAGATTGGTAGCATTAAGAGAAAATTGAATTATTAAAAGATTACAAGATTGAATGATGAAAGATTGAATAATTAAAATGAAAGGAAAATATTTCAACATATTAATTTTATTATTATTCACACAAGCTGTGCTTGCTCAGGTTACATTTAAAACTACAGTAAGTAAAACGCAATTGGGTTTGAATGAGCGATTAAGGATTGAATTTTCAATAAATAAACAGGGAGCTGATGATTTCACTCCCCCGGATTTCAATAATTTTAAGGTGTTGGCCGGTCCAACTCAATCCACTAGTTTTTCTTCAATTAATGGAAGAACGACCTATAAATTAACGTACTCCTATGTAATTCAACCTACGTTAAAAGGCACATTTACAATTCCATCTGCCAGCATTACTTATGATGGGCAAATAATTAAAACGAACACGGTAAGAGTTTCTGTTATCGATGCAATTGATATTCCGGAAGATCCGGATGACCCAAGATTTTTAGCCTCTCAAAACATACATTTAGTGGCTGAAATTTCTAATACAAATCCATATGTCGGAGAGAGTATCTCGGTTATTTATAAGCTATATGTAAATATAAATAAAGTAAATGTTCGAAATGCTCGTGAATCGGAGTCTCCTTCTTTCAGTGGCTTTTGGAACCAGAATATTGAGGTGAAGGGATGGGAATCGAAGAATGGATCCTATGGTGGTGTCCCCCATAAATACGCAATGGTTAAAAAAATGGTTTTAATTCCACATAAAGCTGGAAAAATGACTATTGATCCTATGGAAATGGAGGTTACCGCAGGTGTACCCATGGGTAGAAGAGATTTTTTTGGGAATATGTTAATGAACGATATTAATTTTACAGCTACTTCTGGCAAGAAAATAATTAATGTTAAGGAGTTGCCTTATAAGAACAAACCTGCTAATTTTAATGGGGCTGTTGGAGATTTAAACTTCACAGTTACGGCAAGCAAAACCGAGTTAAAGGCAAATGAAACGGCGCAAATAATGGTTGCACTAACAGGTAAGGGAAATTTAAAATTAGTAAAGCTACCGGGTATAGAAACACCTCAGGAACTGGAAGTTTATGAACCAGAGCATAAAGAAAATGTAAAAACAACTTTAAGGGGAATGAGTGGTCGAATTTCGGATCAATATACGGTTGTTCCACAGTTTAGAGGGAAATTTAAAATTCCGCCGGTATCATTCTCTTATTTCAATCCGAAAGATGAAGAGTACCATTCGGTGGTAACTGAACCCATTATTTTAAATGCTCAGCAAGGCAAAAAACAAGTTTTGGATGAAGAAGGAGGAACTAGTATAAGCAAAATAGATATTATAGGAAATGAAAATGATATAAGGTATATTCATTTAAAATCTGAATTCATTTCCGCAGAGAAAGAGGAGGACTTCTACAGTTCAAAATTGTATTATTTATTATTGTTATTGCCGTTGATATCTATACCTCTGGGAATATTTATTGGCAGCAGGAAAGAAAAAAGAGATAATGATGTTGTTGGTAATAAAAGAAGAAAAGCCAATAAATTAGCGAGAAAATATTTATCGCAAGCAAGAAAACAACTTGGCAAAAAAGAAGATTTTTATATTGCTTTAGAAAAAGCACTGCATAATTATCTAAAAGCAAAACTGCATGTTGAAACAACAGAAATTAGTAAAGAGAAGATATCTGAAATTTTACTTGATAGAAAAGTTGATGCAGAAACTGTAGTAGAATTTAGTGATGTTTTGAATAATTGCGATTTTGCAAGATATACGCCATTTACAAATGTGGAGATGAAAAAAGAATATGATAAAGCAAAAGAAGTAATTGCCAAAATCGATAAACAGCTTTAATGAGATTAAAGACAAGATTAAAGAGAAAAGAGAAAAGAGAAAAGAGAAAAGAGAAAAGAGAAAAGAGAAAAGACAAAAGATAAAAGAGGAAAGATAAAAGATAAAAGATAAAAGAGGAAAGAGGAAAGAGAAAAGAAAAATGATGAAAGACAAAAGAGGTGTTAGGGATTAGCGAAAAGCAAAAATATTTTAGTATGACCTGAGATATCATGCCTGAGGCTGGTCCATGAGAGAGTGAAAGAGAGTGAATATTGAAATCGACAAATACAAATCAGAGAAGTTCAAAGAAATAATTATAACAGGTCTATATAAATAGGTAAGTTTAAAAAGAATCAAAATTTGGTTTTCAGAAAAAATAGATAAATGAGAAAAATAATTTTCTTTTTAATGTTAATAGTAGGATTAGCTGCTCAGGCACAAGACCTGGACAGTTTGTT
>DAOUPU010000235.1 GCA_030625995.1 Flavobacteriaceae bacterium | reverse complement strand
CTTTAAGAAAATAAACATGAAAAATTATATAATATTACTTTTTGTTTTTTTGATGCTCCCTTTTATTGCCATTGCACAAGAAGATGATGCAAAAAAAGAAAACGATACAATCGTAAAGAAAGTTAAAGAAAAACTGGAACGCCCTGCTTTTGACAGCTCATTTATTATTGATAACCCAACAGATGTAGTTCTTGCAAAAAATGCTTTTGAACCTCAGTTTAATCACAGATTTTCACCTATAAATTTTGACAAAAATGATTTTGTTGGTATTTGGGGAGCTTCCAATATACGACTTGGTGTGGCTTATGGGGTGCACGAAAGAGTTACCATTGGAATTGGCGCTACAAAATGGGATCGACTCATAGATTACAATTTGAAAGTGGCAATACTAAGACAAACACGTTCCAATAAAATGCCTATTAACCTTACTTATTATGGCAATTGGGGCGTTAGTGCACTACCAAAAGAAAATTTCGCATATACCTCTGATCGTTGGTCATTTTTTAACCAGTTAATAATTACAAGGAGGTTTAATCCTAAATTCTCTGCGCAGGCTACTCTAAGTGTTTCACATTATAATGTAGTTGATAATACCATGAGAAACGATATGGTTGCCTTTTCTTTAGGAGGGCGATATAAAATAACTGATAATACGTCCATAATGATCGATTATAGTCAGCCCATAACGACATTCTTACAACAGAATCCACATCCCGGATTTAGTGTAGGCTTTGAATTTGGAACATCAGCGCACGCATTTCAGATATTTGTAACCAACTATCAGGGAATTGTATCCCAAAAGAATTATATGTACAATCAGAACAGTTTCTTTGGTTGGGAGGGTACAAGATACGACGGTAGCGATCCTATAAAGGTTCAACAAGATAGTGCTATATTATTAGGGTTTAATATTACCAGAATTTATAATTTTTAATTTAAATAATACCCTATAAACTTTATTAATCATGAAAGGTAAATCTAAAAAAGGAGTAAATATATCGAGAAGAAAAATTTTACCAATACTTGGTAGCGGTCTGCTTATTCCTTTTCTAGGTTTTGGGAATACGGAGGGACCAGAACAAAATCAACTCGAAGATAATGAAGAGTATCAAACACTCTTAAAAGCCGATGGCACCACAGTAAGAGTTAAAGTTAGTACCCTGAAAAAATCAAAGATCGTTCAAAAAAATATTACCAATAAGTCATTTCTTAAATGGCTGGGTAAAAAATTCTAATTTCATTTAGCAAAACTAATTATGGAAGATAATAAACTAAAATCAAGACGTAAATTTCTTGACAAAGGATTAAAACTGGGCTTAATTACTGCTATAAGCGGAATTGGTCTGTCAAAGATCGCTTCTAAATTAAATGCGAAACCAACTGTGGATTCACATGATAAAATGGAATTAATGACTACTGATGGCACATTGATTCAGGTAGACTCATCAGAAGTGATGGAAATGGATCATTCAAAAAATGAGGATGAGAAATACAATGTTAGAGAGGGTATGCCGAACAGAAAGTTTGTCATGGTAATTGATCTGGCCAAATGTAAAAATGCTCTGTCCTGCCAAAGTGCATGTAACAAACACCATTATGTAACAGGTGAAAATGCCTGGATAAAGGTATATGAAATGCAGGAATCCAGAGATACCTCACCATACTGGATGCCAGTTACTTGTCAGCATTGCGATAAGCCTGCTTGCGTAACTGTTTGCCCGGTAGATGCAACTTTTAAAAGAAGAGATGGTTTGGTTTTGATCGATAATACCAGATGTATTGGTTGTAGGTTCTGTATGGCGGCCTGCCCGTACTCCATCAGGGTATTTAATTGGAGCGAACCGGATCAGGGGGAGATCACAGTAAATATGGATATGGATATGGCAGATCATACATCTTCACCGGAGTATACGGGTATGCCAAGTGTTAAAGGCACTGTTGATAAATGTGATTTTTGTCCTCATACCATACGGGAAGGAAAGCTTCCACATTGTGTAACCGCCTGTCCAAATGGTGTATTTTACTTTGGTGACAAATACGAAGATACTGTAACGAATGGTGATGAAACAGTTAGATTAAGCGAACTCTTAAAAGAAAAATCCGGTTATAAATTTATGGATGAACTGGGAACTCAACCCAGTGTATATTATTTACCTCCTGTGGACAGATTAGTTGATTTTGAGGATGGTTTAAAAGATTATAACGAATATGAATCTGTCGAAAAACCTGAATAGACATGAAAACTCACAAAGAAATTATTCAAGATTTAGCACCAAAGAAATTCAACAAAACAGAACGTATTTGGATGATTAGTCTGATTTTGATCATTATATTAGGAATGATTGCCTATATAGATCAAATTATAAATGGACTAGAGGTGACTAATTTGAACGATTATGCCTTATGGGGTATCTATATCTCTAATTTTGTTTTTTTTGTTGCAACAAGTTTTGTTGGATCAGCTACAGTGGCTATTTTAAGATTAACTAATAACACATGGCGGACTCCACTGGTTAGAATTGCCGAGATCATTTCTTTAGCGGCGATTGCCATGGCGGGAATAACAATAGTCATTGATCTGGGCAGACCGGATAGAATGCTTAACACATTTATTTATGCAAGGTTCCAATCGCCAATTACATGGGATGTTATAATTATACCTACCTATCTGGTAGTGAGTTTCTTACTACTTTATTTTCCACTACTTCCGGACTTAGCCATAATGAAAAAATATTATAATAAAACCAACCCAATGTTAAGCAAATGGTATGGGAAATTTTCATTGAATTGGACAGGAAGTAAGGCACAGCAATTAATACAACAAAAATCCATTAAAATAATCGCTATAATGATTATTCCACTGGGTCTAATATTGCAAACCATTGATGCCTGGTTATTTTCAACAACCTATAGAATTGGATGGAAAAGCACCAATTTTGGACCATATTTTATATCCGGGGCGTTTGTAGCCGGAGTTGGAGCTTTGGTTGTTGCAATTTATTTTATCAGAAAAATGAAGCATCTGGAGGAATACATCACTGACGCTCATTTTGACAGAATGGGGAAATTACTGGCGTTGGCCTGTTTGATCTATTTATATTTTAACGTCAACGAGTATTTAATACCCGCATATGCCTCCACTGTAAACGAAGAAATTCATTTAGACACCTTATTTACAGGACATTATTCAACCATTTTTTGGTTCGTGACCATTGGAGGGCTTATAATTCCAGTATTTGTCTTATTATTTAAAAGGGGGAGAAAACCCTTACCTATGTTCTTTATTGGACTATTAGTGGTCATCGCCTCATGGTGGAAACGATATATAATTGTTACTCCAACTTTGCTACATCCTTATTTACCTATACAAGGTGTACCTCAATCCTGGAGAGAATATTTTCCAAGTATGCATGAATGGCTGATTACGGCAAGTAATCTGGCAACGGCCTTATTGATCATTACATTATTGGTACGTTATTTACCTGTTGTACCTATTCAAAGAACAATTGATGA
>DAOUPU010000246.1 GCA_030625995.1 Flavobacteriaceae bacterium | reverse complement strand
TTTCAAAAATTCGCAAAACAGGTTGCCAGCAAATACGCGCTCGGAATTCTAAGGAATTATTTTGAGATGATGGAATAGAAAATGTAAGGGTTCGAAAACACACACCACACTCCAATACACCTCTACAATTAATCCTGAGCCTGAATAGCCGTGATTATTACGGTATTAAAAACATCATCTACGGTACAGCCTCTGCTTAGATCGTTAACCGGTTTATTTAAGCCTTGTAACATTGGTCCGATTGCAATTGCACCTGTTTCTCGTTGAATTGCTTTATAGGTGTTGTTACCTGTATTTAGATCCGGAAAAATTAACACACTGGCCTGGCCAGCCACTTCAGAATCTGGTAATTTACTTTTTCCAACATTCATGTCAACTGCAGCATCATATTGAATTGGCCCTTCTATCTTTAACTCGGGATGCGATGTTTTAACTAATTCTGTGGCCTTCCTCACCCTGTCTACATCTTCTCCCACGCCGGATGTACCGGAGGAATAAGATAGCATTGCAATTTTAGGCTCTATTCCAAATGCACTACTTGATTTAGCCGAAGAAATAGCTATTTCTGCCAGCTGTTCGGCTGTAGGGTTTGGATTGATGGCACAATCTCCAAATACTGAAACGCGATCCTCCAGACACATAAAAAACACAGATGAAACAACAGATACACCAGGCTTGGTCTTTACAAATTGTAAAGCTGGTCTAATGGTGTGTTGTGTTGTATGAGTAGCTCCCGAAACCATACCATCGGCATCTCCCATGTAAACCATCATGGTTCCAAAGTAGGAAACATCGGCCATTAGGTCTTTTGCCATATCCATATTTACATTCTTATGTTTTCGCAGATCATAAAGTGTTTTTACATAATTTTTGAACAAATTGGATTCAGTAGGATTTATAATATCTACTTTTTTCATATCCAGAGGAATGCCTAGTTTGGTAATCTTATTTTGGATCTTAGATTCTATACCCAGCAAAGTGATATCGGCAATATTCAAATTGATTAATCTTGCAGCTGCTCTTAAAATCCTTTCATCATTTCCTTCCGGTAAAACAATACGTTTCTTTATTTTTTGGGCTCTTTTTACCAAATTATACTGAAACATTCTAGGAGTAATTCCATCTGACTCGAAATCCCTGAACTTATTTGATAAAGCATCAATATTTACATATTGTTCAAAAGTACTTAGGGATGTGTAAATTCGATTTTTATTATTCGCATATATATTTGATCTAATGGCTCCAATTTTATTAGCCGTTTCAAATGTTCCGTTTTTTATACTTAGCAGTGGTACAATTTCGTCCAGACCTTCAACCAATTTTAAAATAGGTTCTTCAGGTGTTATTCCTCCTGTTAAAATTATACCTGAAATTTTAGGGTAATTATCCGATATATTAGCTTGTAGAGCACCCAAAATAATATCTGCTCTATCACCGGGAGTAATAACCAGGTTATTTTCAGTTAGTTTCCTTAAAAAATTTCTTAATTGCATTGCTCCAACTGAAAAATTTGCAACTTGATTATTAATATGTTCTTCTCCCAATAAAACCTCAATATCCAATTCGTCAACAATTTCCTTAATGGTTGGATTATTCAAAGTTTTTACCATGGGAATTACATTCACCAAGACCCCATTTGACAATTCTTTTTCGATTGAGTCTTTAATAATTTTACTTTTATCAGGATCAACTTTGTTCGCAACAACAGCCAAAACTTTTACATCTCTTTCTACGAATGATTCATAAGCCAAATGTAAATTAGAAACAAGTTCATCAACGGTCTTGTTCTTTCCACTACCCACTATTATTGTTGGAATTCCTAAATTTTTTGCTATTAAAACATTGATATCCAATTCAACAAAGAGTCCCTCTCCGGAAAAATCAGTTCCTTCCACTAAAATGAAATCAAATTTTTCTTCTAAGTCTTTGTATTTTTCTATTATTATATCAACTATTTCTCCTTCTAATCCACTAGTTTTTTTATGTATCACTTCAGATCCGGTAATTGCAAAACAGTCCTCATAATTCATATCCAATTCAAAATGTGATAGAACCGTGTCGATATGATTATCTTTCTTACCTGCTGGAAAGTCGTCAATAACTGGTCTGAAATACCCAACTTTTTTAGTTTTACCCAATAACATTCTCATCAGACCTAATGCTATAATTGATTTGCCACTTTCTGGTTCGCTAGTAGCTATATATACTGCCTTACTCATCTTTAAAAAGTTTGTACAAAGATACTTTTAATGAATATAAAAAAATTGATTTTAGTCATGTTAATTCAGAAAAAATAAATGTTCATTTTTTTGTATTATTTGGCTGAAAATGAAGATAGTACTCAATATTTATTGGTATTGATCTTTGCAATGTTTGGGATACTTAATGTATTCACAATAAGAGGACAGCTTTACAGCGGGGTTACTCTTCTATCACGTTTTGTGAAATATAATTTCCCATTTTTAAATACCTGCTTTCTATAACCGAATAAATGAAAAACATCTTTGGCCATATATTTTGCTATTTTAGGATTTACGATCAGTCCATGACGATGCAGAGGATCTATTTTTACTCCCGGTATTAATCGTAAAAAATGATTGATTTTTATTTTACGCGCCACCAGGGAGGCTTTTAACCAAAACAAGGAAACTTTGTTCAGTATAAAATAGCCGTCATCCCCCAGATTTTGATAGAGTGGCATGAAAATTCTTCCACTTTCATTTGCAGTAAGTTCATCCCCATTACTCTGGGCTAAACTTTGATGTTTGCCTATTTGTTCAAAATTTTTAAAACCTTGGTGCATTTTGAAATCTTCATCTTTTTTTATAGTGTATTTGTAGATGATCTCAAAAAATACATTTTTAAAATATCTATCAGATAGTTCATTTTTGTACTTTACAAAATCCGGAAGATTTTTTTTCTTAATACATTTAGAATAAACCAGAGCTAACCAAATAAATGCCTCACATTTTACAATGGATTCTTCATCATGATGTTCCCCGCCTTCAAAACCCAGGGCTACATGACCAAACTCATTGATATAGGTTAGAAGAGGTCCGTCTAGATATTCTTCTATACCAAGTACAATAGGTATAGAAAAATTGGAGGAAAATTTCCTGTTATTTAATGAATCACTTATTGTAATAAAGGGTATAGTTGCGGAGGATGTAGTATGCAGGTCTAAAAAATAGAAGGGACCTTTATTAACGTGTAAAATTTCTATCATGTACATGAATCTTTCT
>DAOUPU010000067.1 GCA_030625995.1 Flavobacteriaceae bacterium | reverse complement strand
TCCAATCAGGAGTTATTTTAAATAGAGATCTATCGAAGGTATACGATGTTGATCATCGCAATGGAGATATAGAAGAATTTGTTAATAATTCCTGGTACGATAATTATAAAGAAGGAGCAGATACGGGAAGGCACCCATGGGAAGGCGAGACAAATATCAAATACTCGGGACCTAAACCTCCATATGAACATTTGGATGTCGACCAAAAATACAGCTTTATAAAAACACCAAGATGGCAAGGAAAACCTATGGAAGTAGGACCACTTGCCAGATTGTTAGTTGGTTATGGCAGAGGAAATAAGGAAATTCAAGATGCTGTAAATGGTGCTTTGAGCCATTTAAATGTACCTGTAGATGCATTATTTTCAACTCTCGGTAGAACGGCTGCCAGAGGAATTGAAACGCAATTGGTTGCAAATTGGACCATGGAGTTCTACAACCAATTATTGAGCAATATTAAAAATGGAGATACGCGTATGGCTAGCATGGAATTGTGGGATCCATCTAAATGGCCGGCAGAAGCCAAAGGAATTGGGTTTACAGAAGCACCAAGAGGAGCACTGGCACATTGGATAAAAATTAAGGATGGGAAAACCGAAAATTACCAACAAGTTGTTCCGACTACCTGGAACGCCTCGCCAAGAGATCCAAAAGGGCAATTATCACCTTATGAATCTTCCTTGATTGGTACACCGGTTGCGGACCCTGAACTTCCGTTAGAGATTATCAGAACCATACATTCGTTTGATCCTTGCCTGGCTTGTGCAGTGCATTTGTATGACGAACACGGGAATCATATATCAAGAGTTAGCAATGTTAGCAGTTGTGAGGTATAATCTTTAAAGAATGATAAAATGCAAACGATAACAACACCTACAAATGATTTTAAAAGAGTTTTGATTTGGGAACTGCCTGTTCGCCTGTTTCACTGGTTGAATGCATTGTGTATTACGGTTCTTGCAATAACAGGTTTTATTATTGCCGATCCTCCTGCTATTATGTCTAGTGCTGAAGCCTCAGAATCTTACTGGTTTGGAACAGTAAGAGCAATTCATTTTATAACGGCCTATATCTTTTTGGCAAATGCCATAATGAGAATTTATTGGGCGTTTAGAGGGAATTATTATTCTAATTGGCGCGCATTTCTGCCTTTGTCAAAGAAGGCACGACAAAACATACTTCATGTAATAAAAATAGATGTTTTACTACAAAATGAAGAGGAGGAGGTTTATAAGAATATTAGTGTTGGACATAATTATATGGCCTCATTTTCCTATGTAATATTATTCTTACTCGCTTTAGTACAAATATTCACAGGTTTTGGATTATACGCAGATATGTCAGGGTGGTGGTTACCTAAACTTTTTGATTGGGTTCCTGCCTTTCTCGGAGGAGATGTACTGACCAGATCATTACACCATATTTCCACATGGCTATTTATTATTTTTACAATAATACATGTATATTTAGTTTTCTACCATGATTGGTTAGAAGGGCGAGGAGAATCTTCAGCAATGATCAGTGGATATAAATTTGTTCGTAAGGAACGTATAGAAAAGGACGATCATATATAAGGATTCGATCCTGATAATTAAGTTTTTATCAAGTGTTTTGGTAATGACAAATTAAATTTTACAGCGATTGCCTCAAAAGCAGTAAAGCTATCATTTAAAAATAGCTAGAAGGCATAATAGTACTTTTGAGGCAGTCTTTTTTTTAAAACGGAAATAAATGACGAATTTTGATAGAACTCCGATAGCTATAAGTAGTGATGCCTTCTTTTTTGAGAAAGATAAATCTAATAGTATCCTAATATTAGGAGTTGGAAATTATTTAATGGGAGATGAAGGCGTTGGAGTTCATCTTATTCAAGAGATGGCAAAAATGGATTTGCCTGAATATTTGGATATCCTGGATGGTGGCACTGGAGGGTTTTTATTACTTAGTTGTTTTGAAGCATATAAAACGGTAATTTTTGTCGATGCTACAATGGATGGTAAAGAAGAGGGAACGATCTCATTGATCCGACCAAAATTTGCATCCGATTTTCCTTCTGCTTTAAGCGTACACGATGTTGGATTAAAGGATATGATCGAAGCAGTCTATTTGATGGATTCGAAGCCGAATATTCCTTTATTTACAATTTCCATAGAAGAAATGGTTCCAATGACGCTTGATTTGTCACCAAAAGTGAAACAAGCCATTCCCAAAACAATAGAACAAATCTTAGAACTGACTAAAATATTGCATGCTGATTTTTCTTAAATTAGCTCTTCTTTATCTAGATTTAAGATTGATCAATGCTTAAAACCTTTAAAATAGTTATCAGTGGGCAAGTACAAGGAGTTGGTTTTCGTCCATATGTATTTGTTTTAGCAAGCAAAAACCTCCTGACCGGAACGATTTCCAATAATGAAAAAGGGGTTATCATTTACCTTAGCGGTGAGGAATCAGTAATAAGATCGTTCTATCAGAAATTAATAAATAGGCCGCCACCGGTTTCCTTTATACAAACAAGTGTTTTATCTGAAATATCCTTCCGAAAATTCGATGATTTTAGAATTGCGTCTTCAACAATAGATGGAAAATTAAATCTACCACTTACTCCTGATTTTGCTATTTGCGAAAATTGCAAAAATGAAATTGTGGAGGTTGAAAACAGAAGATCCGGTTATCCATTTACTACCTGTGTAAATTGCGGCCCGAGATGGGCAATTACAAGAACTTTTCCCTTTGAAAGATCAAATACTACCATTGACGATTTTAAGATGTGCGCGGAGTGCCATAGCGAGTATACTGATCCGAATAACAGGAGGTTTCATTCACAGACGAATACATGTAAAACATGTGGAATTGATATGATATTGAAAGATCGAGAAGGTGTTAAATTGAATATTTCAAGGGATGAAATCTTTAAGAAAACGGCAGATTTGATTAGGAATGGAAAAATACTTGCCATTAAAAATACCAGTGGATATTTGCTTTGTTGTGATGCAGGTAATAAGGAGGTTGTTCAAAACCTAAGACGGAAAAAAAGAAGGCCAAAAAAACCTTTTGCAGTATTGTACCCCAGTCTCAATTTGTTGGAGCAACAACTTACAATCACAAAAAAACAACGTAGAGCATTTCAATCTACACAAAGACCAATTGTTATTATTCCTAAAACAGATTTCATAGAAAATTTGACCTTCGATGATATTGCACCAGGATTAAATCAAATTGGAATAATGTTGCCATATACCGGAATTTTGGAACTATTATCTACAGAGTTAAAAATTCCAATGATTGCTACAAGTGGAAATTTACACGGTTCTCCTATCCTTTTTGATGATAAAGAATCTTTCGAAGTTTTAAAAAACGTGGTCGATTATTTTTTAGATCATGGTCTGGAGATCGTCAACCCTCAGGACGATTCTGTGGTTAAGTACAGCACTAAATTTAATCATGAAGTTTTATTCAGGAGATCTCGTGGTTATGCACCAAACTATTTTGGGAAAAAGATTGTTAATATTGAAAGTATTCTTGCGATGGGAGGACATTTGAAAAGCACAATTGCCTTTCTGCCAAATGATTATTTATACATTAGCCAGTATTTAGGAAATTTAGACAACTATGATGTTTATAAAAGATTTACGTACACAATCGAAAAGTTCATCAACTTATTTGACCAAAAACCTGATGTCGTCTTAATAGATAGCCACCCGGCATATCAAAGTAGTCTTTATGGGAAAGAAATAACAAAAAAAGAAGGCTCAGTTTTGTACGAAATACAACACCATAAAGCTCATTTTGCATCTGTTTTGGGGGAGCATGAACTTTTTGAAGATACGGACCCTATTTTGGGGGTTGTATGGGATGGTACAGGATATGGAGAGGATCGTCAAATTTGGGGAGGCGAATTTTTTAGGTACCAAAACAAAAAAATAGATAGATTAGCTCATTTTGAATATTTTGATTGGTTAGCAGGAGATAAAATGGCCAAAGAACCTCGAATATCCTTGCTGTCCTTAGCGAGTCCTGACATGAAATCTGTTATAAATGGAAAATTTAGAGAGGAAGAAATAGCCATTTACAAAATAATTAAAAAGAAAAATAAATTAAAGACCTCTTCAGTAGGTAGATTATTTGATGCCGTTGCATCCTTATTGGGGATTTGCGATATTAATACATATGAAGGAGAAGCAGCTATCTTGTTAGAAAATAAAATAATGAATTATAATTTAGAGAATTGCAAGTGTTATTGTAATGTCAATAGTGAAAATTTTATTTCAACAAGTCTTTTGTTTGAAAATCTATATGCAGATTTTAAAAAAGGCACAAAAAGAGAGCGAATCATCTTGAATTTTTTATACACTTTGGCGACCATCATAATAGATTTAGCCCGAAGGAATAATTTTGAAAAAATTGTATGTAGTGGGGGAGTTTTTCAGAATACGGTTCTGATCGATATGCTGAAAGAATTGGCCGGAAATAAACATAAATTATATTTTAACCGTAACTTAGCTCCAAACGATGAGAACATATCGTACGGCCAAATAATGTACTATATAAATTGTACGTATCCTTAGTTTAGCATGAAATATTTAAGTGAATATAGAAATTTAGAAGCAACCAAGAGTTATTTGGAACTCATTGAAAAAACTATCACAAAACCATGGAATATCATGGAAATTTGTGGCGGACAAACACATGGTTTGGTGAAGAATGGAATTTTAGAATTACTCCCGGAGAAAGTAAGGATGATTCATGGACCGGGCTGCCCGGTTTGTGTGACACCATTAAATTTAATAGACAAGGCCATCGAATTGTTGGAAAACGACGTAATTATGTGTTCTTTTGGCGATATGATTCGGGTTCCGGGCAGTAAAAAAAGTCTGATGGAGGCAAAAGCAAACGGAGGGGATTTACGTATTCTATATTCTCCCCTGGAAGCGGTAAATATTGCAAAAAAAAACCCTGATAAAGAAGTTGTATTTTTTGCGGTTGGATTTGAAACAACTGCTCCGGCAAATGCATTATCCGTTTTGCATGCCCAAAAGGAAAATGTAAAGAACTATTCGATTCTTGTATCTCATGTACTTGTTCCACCAGCTATGGAGGCGATTTTAGATGATGAGTATAGTAATATAAATGCTTTTTTAGGAGCTGGACATGTATGTGCTATCATGGGTCTGCATGAATATTATCCACTGGCTGAAAAGTATAAAATACCAATAATAATTACAGGATTTGAACCACTTGATCTGGTTCAGGGAATTTATATGGCTGTTCAGCAATTAGAAAATGAAACATATAGTGTGGAAAATCAGTATGCAAGGGTTGTAAAAGAGAAAGGAAATAAGGCAGCACTGAAAGTCATTCATCAGGTTTTTGAAATTGGAGATAGAGAATGGCGAGGCATTGGGAAAATTCCTTCTAGTGGATACAAAGTGAGAAGAGAATTTAAGGATTTCGATGCGGAACTAAAATTTGGGATTAGTAATATAGTTGTTCCTGAAAATCCCGATTGTATTGCAGGTGATATTTTGAAGGGTATTAAAAAGCCATTTGAATGCAGTCAATTCGGTAATAATTGCACTCCTTTTAAACCTTTGGGAGCGCCTATGGTATCTTCAGAGGGCGCCTGTGCAGCCTACTATCATTTTTCTAATAATTTAATTTCTTCATAAAAATGGATTTATCAGAACTTGGTTTTGACACAATAAATTTGGGTCATGGCAGTGGCGGCCTAATGACACGAGAATTACTTGATAAAATTATATTTAAAACGTTTAGTAATCCATTTTTAGATCAAAAACACGATGGTGCTATCCTGAAAATTGAAAATAAAATTGCTATTTCTACAGACAGTTTTGTAATCTCTCCAATCTTTTTTAAAGGAGGGAATATAGGTGAGTTAGCAGTCAATGGAACGGTAAATGATGTTGCAATGTGTGGAGCTATTCCTAAATATTTATCACTTGCTTTTATAGTAGAGGAGGGTTTGAAGATTGAAGAGTTTGTTGAAATTGTACAATCGATAAAAATTGCGGCTGATAAAAGTGGTGTCCAGATTGTAACCGGAGATACGAAGGTTGTAGAACGGGGGAAGGGGGATAAAATATTTATCAATACTACAGGTTTTGGAGAGGTACACCCAAAAGCAAATATTTCAACGGCTAATATACGAGTCGGAGATAAAATTATTGTAAATGGTTTTATAGCACAACATGGAATGGCGATCATGTCACAACGAGAAGGCCTGGAGTTTGAATCAACCATTGTAAGTGATACTACTAATGTAAATTTTTTGACCAATAAATTATTAGATAAATTTGGTAAAAAAGTTCATCTGTTTCGTGATCCTACAAGAGGAGGAGTGGCAAGTGTATTGTCGGAAATTGCAAATGACATAAACAGTGGAATTACTATTCATGAAGATAAGTTACCTCTTGAAAAGCAAGTTGCAGCTGCTTGCGAAATTTTAGGATTAGATCCCCTGTATGTAGCAAATGAAGGTGTTTTTATTGCTATCGTTGATGCAGAGATTGCTGACGAGCTTATTGCTGTGATGGTTAATGATGAGAATGGAAAAAATGCTATTTGTATTGGAGAAATTACCAAAGATCACCCTAACAAAGTTGTGATGTATAGTAATATCGGAGGAAAGAGAATTGTTACACCATTAATTGGCGAACAACTACCAAGGATATGTTAATTTTGATAAAAGATAAAAGATAAAAGATAAAAGAGGATGTCTTTGTATTCAATAGAACTTAAAGACCAAGACAGCTCTGCGGTATCTGCGTGAACTGAAAGATGAAAGCGAAAAGATAAAAGTGCTTATAAACAAGTACTACGCTGTGAGCGAATCTGCGATATCAGCGAGATAGAGAAACATAAATATTAATAAAAATTGTAAACAAAAATCAGGACGAGTTAGTCAAAAGGAAATTTAATTACTAAACAACCAATAAACACCAATTATTATTGCAAATAATCCACCAACTAAGCGAATGCCCTTAAATAGAGCATCATTATGCCCGTTTTTTATACTAGCAGACATTTTTCCAATGACAATGGCAAATGATGTCATGGCAACGATTATCCCAACCATAAAACCTAAAATATAGAATATGGATTCTGATTGAGAATCAAAACCTAATACCGGAAGAAACAATAAAAAATGCGCTATTCCGGCTAATCCATGCAAGAACCCTATAGAAAAAGACGCAAAATTGCTTTGTTTCAGATCTTTTTTGTGTTTATGATGATGGGTTTTTTCATGAGAATGTTCATGTTGATGTTTGTGAATTACAGGTGCATTTTCGCTATGAATATGCAAATGCTTATGATTTTTTCTTCGATAAAAAATTCGATAAAAAGACCATAAACCTATTCCAATCAGTACAATACCAACTATTTGCTCACTATAATTTGATATTTCTTCAACAGGAATTAGATCTTTGAAAATTAAGAACAAAACACCAATGGATAACATTCCTATAAGATGACCGATACCCCAAAACAAGCCAATTTTCCATGCCTTTCTTTTGGACTCGATTGCAAATGGCATTACAGCCGCCAGATGATCAGGTCCGGTTAAAACATGCAAGATAGAGGCAATTAATCCTGCGTAAAAAGAAAAAAGTGTACCCATTAAGAAACTAAAATCTGTTTTTCAAATTTAGCAAACTTTCAACAAATTGTGGAGTTTATTTTTCTTAATATAAATTACATTTTGCAAAATAATGTCAAGTTATCTTTTTTAGAACCTCTTACTAAAAAACTAATTAAAATTTAGGCTTCAGTCTATATTTTACCATAGGTTTTTAACAATTTATAAGTCATCTCAAAATAATTTGTACTTTCACCTTGTTAATTGAATAGCACAGATGCAACGCCTATTTATTGCAATAATATTTATTTTTTTATTTACTTCATGTGATTTTTTTTCGTCAAAAAGATTATCACTGAAAAATGAATTCATGGTAATGGATACCATAATTGATTATTCAACTATCGATGTTTATCCAATGTTCAAAAATTGTGAAAATTTAGACGGAAAGGAAAATCAAGAACATTGTTTTGGAACAGAATTGGTGGAACAGCTGGAAGAGCTTATAGTATTGGATAAAATCAAAGGACCTGCCGCTACATACGACACTATTTATATGGACATATCTATTGCTCAAGACAATAAAATTAGAATAGCGAGAATAAATTATTCAGATATAGTTAGGGATAAAATACCCAATTTGGATAGCGTATTGACAGCAAGTATTAACCTATTACCAGAACTTGTACAACCTGCCATTAAACGAGGTATTCCGGTAAAGTCACAATATAAGTTACCAATTTTAATTAACGTTAAGCAGTGAGAACCGGCTTATTATTTTGAAAACTTCCTGCCCTTCCATTCATAGGTCTTAGTCAAAGATAAAATACCAATAAAAGTATTGTAAAAAGGATATAAAAAACTTGCAAACAAGAAGTTTCGTAAACTATATTGTTGTTCAAAAAATCGTGCGGCAGGAACTAATAATAAGAAATCAACAAGGACCTTTAAAAAAAAAGCGGCCGCTAATAAAGGCCATGAAATAAAATTAAATATTGTCAGCAACAGCAGTGTTAAAATCAAAATATTCATCGATAAAACAGAAAAGCCAACTAATTTTCCGAAGTTGTTTTTATACGAAGTTGTTTTTGTTGCCCATCGAATTCGTTGATTAACCATATCGGAAAAATGTTTTTCCGTATTCGTCTTAACAATAACTTCTTTTGATTTTAAATATTTGACTTTAGTCGGATATTTTCTTACCATCTTTTCAAGCATAAAAACGTCATCTCCACTTGCAATATTATCATTTCCAGAAAAGCCATCTAATTCCATAAAGCAATTTTTTTTATAGCACAAATTGGCTCCATTACACAAAAAAGGCATCTTAAGTCCAAAACCACCGATGGTAGCTCCTTGCAAGCTTAGTAGTTCTAAATTTTGAAAGCCATTGAACAGACCGTCATGAATTTCATAAGAAACCGGCATTACAATCATTTTAGGTTCTTGAGATTCTATAAAATCATTCAAAATCTTTAACCAATTTGAAGGAATAATGCAATCAGCATCTGTTGTGACAATCCAATCGTATTTGGCTTTTTTTATTGCTATATCAATGGCGTCTTTTTTAGGTGAATTGGATTTTTGATGGTTATTGATTATATATATTTTTGATTTTTGATTTTTGACCCGCCTGCCGGCGTGGCAGGTTTTGAATTTTTCTATTATTTCAACAGAATCATCATCTGAATCATCATTTACCAGAATAAATTCAAACTTGGTTTTCGGGTAATTAATTTGAGAAATACTCGTTAAGAGATCAGGTAAATTTTCTGCCTCATTTCTAAAAGGTATAACTATAGAGAAACTAGAATCTTCCTTTGATTCTTCAGATTTAAATTCTTTTATCCGATAAAAACCTATTATTAAAAAAAAGATAAGCGAAAAATAGGTTATTGATATAATGATAGTTAGAGCTATCATGAGGAAATAATATTTTGTTCCAATTTAGAGTTTGCAGGTTTTGTAAATGTTAACACAAAATAGCTGCCGATCAAGGAAGGAAACGCAAAATTTGCCAACCACATTACACTTGTAATACTCAGAATAACAATTTCATTGATTTGGAAAATACTGAATAATGAAACTGCTACCGAACCTTTTATCAGCCAATCAAAAACAACAAAACTTGGAATAATGGATGCCAAAAGATACATCGTAAAAATAATTGGCATTGCACTGATATAATCTAAATCAGCACCAAAAATAAATAATAGAAAATAAAATTGATGTGAAAAAATAAGATATCTTAAAACGGAAAAATAGAAATTTCGAAAATGAATTTTTGTCGATATATTTTCTAATTGATCTGCAATTTTTTTTAAATACAATTTACCTTTTCTATTTAGGGAAAACAAAAGTATCAAAACAAAAAACATAAAAGCACCAATCATTTGCAATGCCGATAATTCAATGGTGAATGGTAAGAATGTTATTAAGAAAAACAGTCCAAAAGCACCAAACAAAAGTGTGACAAGCATCTGATTGAAATTGGCTAAGAAATTCAGAAACAATATTTTATATCTTTCATTTTTAGGATAATAGATCGCTTTAGCTCCATATTCTCCAATTCTGTTAGGTGTAAGTAAAGATGCTGTTAGCGAGGACAAACTTTGTTTCGAAGCTTCGAAAAATGATATTTTGTTTATGGATGAAACTAAGCTTTTCCATTTTATTATTTCCAAGAACCAATTAGAAAAAGTAAATAAAAAAATGACAAATAAAACGTAAGAATTGTCCAAAACATTCTTACTCAGATCAGTAAGAAATTGAGTGTTTGCGATAAGGTCGTTATTTCTGATTTTTTGAGAAATAAAGTAATATGCGACACCAACAATGAGTAGTTTTCCAAGTAAAATGAATGCGGAATTATATTTCTGTAAGATATTGTACATTTACACAAAGAAACAAAATTATATATAAAATTGCCTTCAGAAAAAATTATATTAGGGATTGATCCTGGAACTACAATTATGGGTTTTGGTTTGATTAAAGTTGTGAATAAAAGTATGGAGTTAATGCAAATGGATGAACTGATACTTAAAAAATACAACGATCATTACACCAAACTTAAATTAATTTTTGAAAGAACACTTCATTTGGTTGATACTTACCATCCGGATGAAATTGCAATTGAAGCTCCATTTTTTGGTAAAAATGTACAATCTATGTTAAAATTGGGAAGAGCACAAGGTGTTGCTATGGCTGCCTGTTTGATAAGACAAGTACCAATAACCGAATATTCACCAAAAAAAATTAAAATGGCCATAACGGGCAATGGAAATGCTTCAAAAGAACAAGTAGCTAAAATGCTACAAAATACCTTGAAAATAAAGGAATTACCAAAAAATTTAGATGCGACAGATGGTTTAGCAGCAGCTGTCTGCCATTATTACAATTCAGGAAGAGTAACTTCTGGGAAGAATTATTCAGGCTGGGGTGCGTTTGTCAATCAAAATAAAAACAGAGTGGGCTAACTAGTATCTGTCAGAAATCG
>DAOUPU010000194.1 GCA_030625995.1 Flavobacteriaceae bacterium | reverse complement strand
TATAGCTAAGGCTTATGATGCTGCCTGTACACCGGATAGTTATGTTTTTGATGCAGAGCTCAAATTAGTTTATAGAGGGCAATTGGATGATTCTCGTCCTGGTAACGGAATTGCAGTTACAGGGGAAGATATCCGAAAAGCTCTGGATTGTGTATTAAATGCAACTCCAATTTCATCTACTCAAAAACCGAGTATTGGCTGTAATATTAAGTGGAAATAAAATTTCTCTAAAAGTTAATCGAAAAAAACCCCTCCTAAAATTATTAGAAGGTTTTTGTAATATTTCTATCCCTTAACATGAAATAGCGTTATACTGCTAAAACATTTTCGGTGGATTTTTCTAATATCCTTACTTCACTTCCTCGAATAAAGGAATTTGTAATGATAACTGGGCATCAACAAGATTTTTAATTTTATTCTCTGCTTGTAAATACCTAACCGCTTTGGTTCCAGGCAATATTTTTAAGAATTTTTTAAAATAGGTTTTTTTCAATTTCAATAATTCCATTTCAATGTTCATCGCATTTGACCATAATTCGGTTGCTTTTTCATCGGTCATGTTCTCGTAGTTATCAGAATAATCTTTAATAACCTCAAATAATTTGGTGTTAATCACATACATCTTTTCATTATACTCATTATATAATGACCAGAATGCGGGACTTTCTGTTTCTGTTAAATCCATTGCTTCTGCAATTGATGCTTTCTTTTCCGTTTTCAAAACTTCACGACTAACTTCTAAATTGTCTCTGTCATTTTGCGCAAACATGGCTGTTCCGAATAAAATTAATGCAATTCCGATTAAATTTTTTTTCATTTTTTTGGTTTATTATTTTAACTTAATTTTGAGATGCGAAGATAATACATTTGTATTTGGAATCTCCAATTGTTATTGTTTTGTTGAACTCTTGTGAACACCTAAACTAAAAATTCCGTTATTGTTTAAATGAACAATGCTATTGATATTTTTAACCGGATAAAAAAATTGATTTCTAAGGAGGAAAAATTACCACCCTCTACTTTTTATAAGATTCTTAATATGAGTATAATGATGTTCGCAATGCCAGGCATAGATTCCAATATTTTTTGCTAAGGAAACTTCTTTCTTTGTTTCAGAATGAATATAACACCTTTTTAGATCTTCTGATGTGAGTCCTTTGAGGAGATAAATCCATTTAGTATGCAATGCTTTTAAATAATCCAACCCGGGTTTTATGGGAGCAAGTTTGGTATCTTTTAATTCTGCCCAACGATCTTCGTGATAGGCTTTGATCAGAGGTTTGTATTCGGTAAGTGTCCACTTAAAACGTATATAGCTATTGGTATGGCTATCTCCCAAATGATGAATTACTTGTCTGATAGTCCATCCTTCAGGACGGTAGGGGGTATCCAATTGGTCTTCTGTCAGATTATTGACCAACCTGGATAATTTTGCCGGATGATCTTCGATTATGGAGATCCACCTTTGAATATCATTTTTAGAAATTTTTTCAGGGATTTTTGCCTTACCAATGGGGTATTTAAGTTTTTCCAGCATTTATTTCTTTTTCTCTAATTTTTTAATCATATTCTTCGCTCTTCTGTTACCCGAATCCAGAGCTAATGACTTTTTGTAATTATTAATGGCTGCAATTGTATCTCCACTTTTTAATAAGGCCTCTCCCAAACTATCATATACATTGGGGCTATCGGGGTAGAGAGCAGTGTTTATTTCAAAAATATGTATCGCATTTTCGTAATTGTCCTTCCTTAGTTCGACGTATCCTAATTCATTAAAATTGTTTTCGTTAATACTTGCATCCAATGAATCCGCTTCTTGAATTGACAAATAGCCTTCCAGTGCTTTTTCATACTTCTTGTTTTTGAGATATTCACTGGGAACTTGTTCTGAATCATCCAGCTTTCTATAATCAAATACAATATTTTCATTCTTCTCTTTTGGAACTAGTACCATATATTGTTTTTGATCCTTCGGATTAGTTAAAAATTGAATTTTCTCGTTCATTTCTTTAACAAAGAACGTGTCATCATCTGTTTTTAGTGGTTTAATTTTATTTGCTCCGCTCCATTTTAAATAGAGAATGGCATTCTCAAAATAAACTTCAATTATTTCGTCAGAGTTATATAAATATCTACCCGAATATTGCTCAATAAATACCGGGTCATTTGAGGGCTTGGAGCAACTCAACATTATAAAAACCAGAATAAATGTAATATTTCGAACTGTTTTCATTGTATAAAATTTTCCTCTTTTCAAAAGTACTAAATCTTAGGCATAAAAAAACGCCTCTTTTTTAAAGAGACGTATATTATATTTACGTAATATATTTAATTTTAAAAATTAAAATTCACCATGACCATCGGGCCATTATAAGTGACTTTAGCAGTTCCACGCCAATCACCAATGTCACCGCCTTGATCAACTTCAAGATCTATTTCAAAATATTTATAATTAACACCAACACCAAAAAACTTGACTACCTGGTATTGAACACCCCCTGTGATATCCCAAAGACCACCTTTATAATTTCCAAAAGCAATATACAACCAATCAACATCAGCAGTAAGGGCCCATCTGCTATTAGGAGTCCAATAATACCATATTCCTATATTTGGCAGTGGAGCAGTAGCATCTGTCGATAATGCTTGAAAATCAGTCACTAATTCTCCCTCTTCTCCCATTATAGTAGCATCACCTTCTACAGACAGACTGATCAGCATACCATGAAAACCAAGCCCAACACCAAATTCATGTTTTAATCCCTGGGATAATATTCTACCAACCAAAGTCCTTAATACACCAATATTAGCTCCAAATTTAACTGCTCCATCAAATTCATAATCTTCCCATATGATTGGCTCATCGAGAGAAGCTTCAAATACATTTCCAAGATTGTAATAGTCAGCTGTCAATTTCCATTTTTTCGCAAATCTCCATTGAAAGCCCAGATCCATTGTGCTTTGATAATTCTCAACATTAAAAGATTCTCCCAGATCTATTTCACGATCAATTAACTCTCCATCTACACCAAATGCTAAGCTTTTATTAGGAAAGAAAACTCCTCCAAGAAAAACAAATCTATCTGTTAATAAGGGGTGTTTCTCTACCTCTTCCTGAGAAAAAGAAAACTGACTTATTAAGACAGATAGTATAAGCAGATATATAGAATTGTTTTTCATTAATAAAAGAGATTTAAATTTAGACATATGTTGGCAAATCTAAATCAATTTTAATCAAATACAAACAAAAAAACGCTTCTCTATATAGAGAAACGTTCATAATATTATTCGAAAAAGAATAAATTTCTAAAAATTGAAATTTACCATGACCATAGGACCGTTATAGGTTACCTTGGCTCCACCTTGCCAATTGCCACTGTCATCGCCCTGATCAACTTCAAGATCTACTGCGAAATATCTGTAATTAACACCAACTCCAAAAAACTTTACAATTTGATATTGAACGCCGCCTGTAATATCCCAAAGGCCACCCTTATAGTTTCCAAACGCAATATATAACCAATCAACGTCAGCAGTAAGGGCCCACCTACTATTAGGGGTCCAGTAATACCAGATTCCTATATCTGGCAAAGGAGCTGTAGCATTTGTTGATACCGATTGAAAATCTGTATCTATGCCATCATCCTCACCAATTAAAGAAGCTTGACCTTCTAAATAAAGACTTATAATCATAATATGGAAACCAATTCCCGCACCAAACTCATGCTTTAATCCTTGAGAAAATGATCTGCCGACTAAGGATCTTAACACCCCAACTTTTGCACCGAATTCAATTTCTGCATCAAAAATATAGTCTTCCCATTCTACCGGTTCGTCGAGAGAAGCCTTATATACATTAGAAATATCATAATAGTTAGCAATCAACTTCCATTTTTTTGCAAATCTCCATTGGAATCCAAGGTTCAACGTACTTTGATAATTATCAAGATCAAAAGCTGCACCCAAATCAAAATCATAATCAATTGATTCGCCATTTACACTAAACTCTAAGGTTTTACTTGGAAAGAAAGCTCCGCCAACAAAAACAAATCTATCTGTTAATAATGGATGTTTCTTTTCCTCTTCTTGAGAGAACGAGAATTGACTTATGAGAACAACTAAAACGAGTAAATATTTTAAATGATTTTTCATGATTGGAACACTTTTAATTTAACCCTTAGTAACAAAGTTAAACCTTTTAGTGGACAATTGCAATAAAAAAAAACGCCTCCAAGAGGCGTTTTTTTATCAATTAACATTCATTAACTCCACGTCAAAAATGAGCGTGGCATCCGGGGGTATTACACCACCAGCACCCTGACTGCCATAGGCCAAGTGAGAGGGTATCACAAAGCGTGCCTTATCACCAACTTGCATGAGTTGAAGTCCTTCGTCCCATCCTTTTATAACCTGTCCAACCCCTAAAACAAAGTCAATGGGTTGCTTACGGTCGTAGGATGAGTCGAATACAGTTCCATCCTCCAGTTGTCCTTTATAATGAACAGATACATTTTTTCCTTTTACTGATTTTGCACCTGTCCCTTTTTGGATGATCTGGTACCTTAATCCACTGTCAGTTTTATCAAATCCTGCGGCCAATTTCTCTAAGGCTGCTTCACTTTTTTCTTTTGCCTCAGCAATTTTTCTTTCTCTTTCCCCTTCAAAAGATCGGAAAGCTTCAATGGCATTGAAATTTTCAGCAGATTCCCCAACTCTAATGATCTCAACATCTTCAATTAGATCGTCTTGAGCAATTGCGTCTACAATATCCTGTCCTTCAATAACATTACCAAAAACAGTGTGTTTGTTGTCTAACCAAGGCGTAGCAACGTGTGTTACAAAGAACTGACTTCCGTTTGTGCCTGGTCCGGAGTTTGCCATAGAAAGCACTCCCGGTTT
>DAOUPU010000237.1 GCA_030625995.1 Flavobacteriaceae bacterium | reverse complement strand
AACAATGGGATTACATTGGTTTTGGGATCTATCATTTTTATCTTTATCCTTTGAACTATATTTCCAGGCAACTTCGAGTTGAGTCACATTGTCGATATTTATTTCATCATCAGAAGAATATCTTATTCCATCTTTCGAGCCTGCATAGGTTCTCCATTGACTATAATCGATATTTACAGCATTAATTACTGTTTCAGACTTTGTACATGAGAAAATCGAATAAATAAAACACGTAAAAATTAAAGTATAAAACCTTGATAAAAGAATATATCTTTTGAAGTTATTTTTATTTGAATTCATATTTTTTAAAAATAATTATTAAGAAATCAAGATGTGACACTAAGGCATTTACCAATAATTCCAATTTGGTTATTCTAAGTTCATAGGTTCTGTTCCTAAGAAAAATTTTCGAAATTTCTAATCCGTTTAGCCAAGATAAGTTTTATTTTAAATGTATCAAAAAATGCAACATTCTAAGTGCTATCAGTGAATTTCGATTTGGGAAGTTAAGGACTACTTCAAAGTTCAAAACTCCTTGTTCGGAATTCAGTATTCATATAGGTATTCTAATGATTATTGTACAGAGATAGGTTTATGACAAAACAGTATGGTTTTAATCAAAAAGAATTCCTCGAGGCTTTGCCTCGGGGTAACCGCTGAAATGTCATTCCCTAAAAGGGGATCTAAATAACAAATTTTGGTTTTGACATTCATGTCAAAATGAAACCAGCGAAATACTCCTATGGCTCTACCTCGGAGTTAGTTGGTTTCAAGAAATTTTTATTTCCAACGATCGGGTAAAAGAATAGCTCCCATTGGTATGGTTTATCCATCCTCTGACTGAAGCCTACCCCTTTAAATTTAGAGAAACTTATTGGAAGCGAAATATTTTAATTAAAAATGATTACCTTTAACAATGGCTTGGTAACCACATGAAATCTCCCTACCCTAAAAATCGTGAAAGGTAAGGTTTTCAAGCAATGAAACCATAGCCAAAATGTTATGAGTAATATTTAATATGTTTTATTTTATTTTATGAAGTTGAGCAAATTAATATCAGAACTTAAACGTCGGCACGTTTTTAAAGCTACTATTGCCTATTTAGCAGTTGCATGGGTTATTGTCCAAATTGCATCAGTCGTGTTACCGGCATTCGATGCCCCGGATTATGTAATTAAAGCCTTGATTTATGTTTTATCTTTTGGACTTGTTTTCTGGGTCGGATTTTCCTGGATTTATGATTTAACTCCTGAAGGTATTCAAAAAACTGACGATAGTAGTGATAATGAAGAAGTATTAGAATTAACAAATCGAAGATTGAATAGGGTCATAGCAGGTTCACTCTCTATTGCCGTTGTATTACTTGTCATCATTAGTTTTTGGGCTGGTTCACAATGGGATGATGGTCCCAACACCCCTGATACTAAAAAAGTTGCCATTATTCCACTTGTTCAACATTTAGAGGGCGAAGAAGAAGAATATTTTAGGACTGGAATGACCGAAGCACTTATAAGTGAATTATCCAAAGTAGATCAATTAACCGTAATAAATCAGGCTTCTACTCAAGTGTTAACATCTGGTTTTGATCCTACCAATTCTCTGATTACCAATGTGATCAGTGGGATAGATTATTTTGTAAACGGGGTGATCGAACGGCAATTAAACAAGATAAATATAAATATTGAACTTAAAGAAACTATAGACGCTGAACCTATCTGGAAAAAAAGTTATACAAAAGATCTTTCCGAAGTAAGATCCTTATGGGCTGAAGTTGCTGCTGACCTTGCAAGGCAAATGAGCGTTGTGGTCAAACAGGAAGATGTGATACTCTGGTCAAGACTAAGACCTGTCAAGCCTGAAACATATGAGTTGTACCTAAAAGGTAAACACTATATGAATAAATCTACTGCTGCAGAATGGCAACGCGGGATGGTTTATATGCAAGAGGCTATTGATAGAAATCCCTCAGATCCATATGCATACGCCTATCTTGCGGAAGCATACGTAAATCTGGGTCATGGTCCGGCACCACCACCTGATGTATTTCCAAAAGCTTTGGCTGCAGCACAACGAGCGATTCAACTTGATTCCACAGTCGCACTTGGCTGGGCGGCCCTTTCACATTATCATACTTATTTTGGAAAGGACTGGGCACTGGCCGAATATGCGTTTAAGCGTGCAAATGAGTTGAATCCAAATCTTGCATATAACCATTACCATAGATCTTGGTACCTTGCCTTATTTGGCAGGATGAATGAAGCTATTGAAGAACACAAGCGAGCACAGGAGCTAGATCCTTTTACGCCTTTACATTCTGCATGGCTTGGAGAATTGTATAGATGGGTTGGATTATATGAAGAAGGCTTAGCTGAAGCAGAAAAAGCATCTCAGATGGAGAATGATTATGCTTTAAGTTTGTTGATCAAAGGCAGAATTTTTATAGACCAAGGAAAAATTGAAGAAGGATTGGAAATTTTAAGGCAAGCTTCTGAGATCAATCCGGGCTGGAAATATGTCGGCTATGGACCAGCGTTGATCCAGGCAGGATATATTGAGGAAGGAAAAGCTATTATTGAGGAGTTGGAAGGTAAGCCTGTAAACGGTTACCGAGCTTTGTGCCTGGGGATAATGTACACTATGTTGGAAGATTTTGACAAAGCTTTTGAATGGTTAAATTATAAAAATAAGCATGCCTGGTTTCCGTGGATAAGAATAAGAGTTCTGTTCTTAAAGGATAAAATAAAGGATGATCCTCGGTACTTAAAGATCATTCGAGATATGAATTTACCTGATCCCGCACCTTTGGTTTATTATCCGGAACAATAAAGGGATTATTTATTTCAATTTTAAAAACAACCTGATCATGGATGGTCATGTTCTGATGGTTATTTCTTCATGTCCCAATAACGGATGGTATTCAATAAGAACCGATTAACATTAAACGTGTAAGTTAAAGTGAATTTTGCGACTAAACCAAATATTTAAATCAATCTTGTAAAAGACAATCGTATTTTATATTAATATAAATTGATTAATGGACATTAGGATATTCAAAAATAGTTGTATTCTTGCAGAACGAAAAATGAAAAAAACTTCTATTCATAGTAAAACAATGATCCACACATCATTAATGATGTGCAGGAAATCTATGGGTAGGGATTAAATATTTATAAAAAGTACAATTTAAAATATAATAATACCTCTCCCAAACGAGAGGTTTTTTTATTCAGTAAAAATAATAAATGATGAATTTTAACCATATACACCATATAATGCAGGTTATGATGATGTGTTGTTTTAAATACAACAAAGGAAAGCTATGGTCATATGTAAATACATAATAATTGAGATAACATAATAACCACTAAAAAGCCTTTCCGTACCGGAGGGCTTTTTTTATTACGAATAAAAAGAAACT
>DAOUPU010000106.1 GCA_030625995.1 Flavobacteriaceae bacterium | reverse complement strand
CTATTGTTATTTCCAGATCTTTAAAATCAATGGGTTTGGTTATAAAATCAAAGGCTCCAAGATTCATGGCTGTACGAATGTTTTCCATATCGCCGTAAGCTGATACCATAACCGATTTCAAAAGAGAGTTTTTCTCATTTATTTTTCCAAGTAAAGTCAGCCCGTCCATTTCGGGCATATTGATATCACTCAATACAAGGTCAACATCCGTATGTTCCAGTAGTTGTTCGAGAGCATGCCTGCCATTTTCGGCAAAGACAAATTCGTATTCGTTTTGACGGATCTTTTGTCTGAATCGTTGCCTGATCAGTATTTTCAAGTCCTCTTCGTCGTCTACAACAAGTATTTTAGTAATCATAATAAATGGATTTCAATTTAATTGATTAGGGCTTTGATCTCTTTTTTAAGCGAATCAAAATCAATAGGTTTGGTAAAAAATTCTTTAGCACCGGATGCAATGGCTTTATCGTAATTGGCTTTATCGCCGTAGGCAGAGATCATACTTACTTTAATTTGGGGGTATCTGGACTTTACTTTATCCAGCAATTCCAAACCTGTCATTCCCGGCATATTGATGTCTGAAAATATATAAACCACTTTTGGTGGATTTCCCACTTCAAGTAAATCCATGGCCTCCTGTCCTGAAAATGCAAATACCAGATCGAGGCTTTTATTTTTTACTTCTTTTCTAAACTTTTGACGGAAAAGAATTTCAACATCTTTCTCATCGTCAACAACAAGTATTCTCATAGTTTATTCTTTTATTAATTGTGAATTAATTTCGAATCTTAAAAAAAAGTATTCTTTTCCTACATCCTAAGATTTACTTATTGGAATATAAATTAAAAATTCAGTACCCTCTCCTTGAGTTGTTTTTAGTTCCAATGCGCCTCCATGCCCCTGAGTTACTATATCATAGGCTAGTGACAGTCCTAATCCGGTTCCCTTTCCGGTTGGTTTGGTTGTAAAGAACGGCTGAAAGATCTTGTCTTTAATATCCTTGGGAATACCCTGACCATTATCTTTAACGGTAATAACCACCTGATCTTTAAGCTTTTTAGTGCTTATATTTACCAGAGGTTTGTACTTTGCATCCTTTTCCTCATCTGCTCTTGCTGCTACGGCATAAAAGGCATTATTGATCAAATTTAACAATACCCTTCCCAGATCTTGTGGAACGACTTCAATTTTAGCCAAAGATGCATCCAGATCTGTTTTAAAATCGGCATTAAAGGATTTGTTCTTGGCTCTTAAGCCGTGATAGGCCAGTCGCAAGTATTCATCAGCCAATACATTGATGTCGGTGAGTTCTTTTTGTCCGGAAGTATTTCTGGAATGTTCCAGCATCCCCTTTACAATACTGCTTGCCCGCTTACCATGGTGGGTAATTTTATCCAAGTTCTGTGCGATGTCCTTTGAAATGGTTTTTGCTTCTTCCAACTCTCCTTTGTCCATCTCTTCGCGCATTTCATCGATGAGTTCGATACTCACTTCTGAAAAATTATTGATAAAATTCATGGGGTTTTGGATTTCATGGGCAATACCTGCCGTAAGTTCACCAAGACTAGCCATTTTTTCAGAGTGTATCAACTGACTCTGAGTGTTCTCTAACTCTTCAATGGTCTTCTTCAATTGTGCCGTACGGTGGTTTACCCTTTCTTCTAAAATTCGATTTTCTTTTTTTAACCATTGAGAGCGATAATGCAAAATTACCAATCCCAAACCCAAAAACAGTGCTACAAAAATTGTATAGGCCCACCAGGTCTGCCACCAGGGTGGTATAATGACAAATTTAAATTCAGTAGGTTCGCTCCATACGCCATTAAATCCTTTAGAGGCAACCTTGAAGGTATAGGCTCCCGGAGGCAGATCCCTATAGTTCTCACTGGTAGTTTTATCAGAAATTGGGCTCCAATTCTTGTCAATACCTTCCAGTGCGTATCGAAATACCATTTTATCAGGATTACTAAACTGTGCACCGTTAAAATTAAAACTTAAATAATTTTGATTATGGGGTAATGTCAGGCCAACTGGTAGATTATATGGTCCTTCAACAGACTCCCATAAGATATTATCTCTGATAATAATGGTAGAATCTACAGCGACTTTACTCTGTACATAAAATTTATTTTTATCTCCAACCCATATTGTATCTTCCTTCGCATAGCTCTCTTTTATGAATTCAACATTTTTAAAGCTATTTCTTTTATCAAAAATATTTATTCCTGAAATACTTGGTTTGAACGCTGTAGTATCCAGATTTAATACATCAATAATCGTCAATATTTCGTCGTCCACACCCGCCCAAAGCCTTCCCTTTTTATCTATAGAAAAGCTATTCATGTTAAAGTCTATATGATCCAATCCTTGTTTATTTGCAAGTGTCTTCACTTCCCAAAAGCTTTTTTCTCTTCCTTTTATATCTTTTTCTTTTATAATGGTTAGGCCTTTTGAGGTTCCTAATAAAATTTTATCACCCTGCTCAATTAGGGCATATACATCGTTTGCTCCAATGCCTTCTGAGGTAGTAAAAGTTGTTAGCTCCTTGTTTCTTATATCAATGACCTGAACCCCTCTCTGTGTTGCTACCCATAACTTTCCCTGATCATCTTTCATCATGGAATACACTTGATCATCTGCCAAACCATTTGAACTCAATAATTTAACCCTTGTATTATTTATTGGATCTATTTTATGAACTCCCAATTCGCGCCCTGAAACCCAAATCTGATTCTGATTATCCTGGATAATATTGTCAATCCATGGATCCACATCACTTGAATCAATAATATACTTATTAAAAACTTCATTTTTTATGTCCAAAAAAAACAATTGCCCGGTAATGTTCCCCATCCAAAAATTACCCCTTTTATCTTCCAAAATTGAAGATAACCTAGCCCCGTCCAATTGGTCAGTACCTGATATTCTTTGAATTGTTTCTCTTTCCGGATCTATTAAGCTTATTCCTTCCTGATTTGAATAAGCCCATATTCTCCCTTTTGAATCTTCTATTAATCGACCATTTTGTTCACTAATCAGTCCATCTCCTTTAGACAGGTGTTTAACTCTTTTTGTTATTGGATTATAAATATCGATACCATCAGTAGAACTTCCAATCCATATTGAGCCATCTTTTGCTTCCAATGTGCTCCAGTTATTATTGCTGGCGAGGCCATCGTCAGTAGTGAAATTTCCGGGTCTGCCACCGTTTGGGTTTAGCAGGTAGATCCCTCCTTGAAAACTAGATGCCCAGATCTGGCCTTGATTATCTTCCGTTATTCCAAAAATAAACTCATTTTCATCCTTTTTTATTACAAATTTTTCTATGGTTTCGGTAGATTCTGCATAAGAAAATAACAAACCAGTGTCTGCACCTATCCATATTTTCTCATTTTTATCCTGATAAAGTTTAAATATACCTACCTCTTTAGGTAATTTCAGTGCATCATATAAATAGGAAGCTGTATCTTTTGTACTATTTAAAATTGCAATCCCTTCGTCTCCCCCAATCCAAAATTTACCAGAAGAGTCCTGAAGTATAGAGGTTACAAAACCATCGAATAGGCCATTTTCACTCGTCAGGCTAATATTTTTAAAGTCTTTAAGGTCTATAATGTTTACCCCTGCTCCTGTAGTTAACCAGATCAAGCCTTCTTTATCCTGAAAAGGCGCAACACCGAATGTATGCAACAAGCCATTCTCGGCATTTAATTGTCTTATGATCTTTTCTTTCAGATCTATAATTTTATAACCGAGATTGCCATTGGATACCCAAAAATTGCCATCATTAGCTTCCATAATTCCCAATATCAGAGCTGTTTCAAAAGCACTTGATAATTCATAAATAAGATTGGCCTTAAAATCAATAACGGAAATTGATCCTTGATCATCGCCAACCCATATTCGATCTTTTGAATCCTCAAACACAACCATAATATTTCGGGAAATTAATCCCTGTTCTTCATCGTATATTTCTAAATTTTCTGAGTCATATTTTACCAGACCCGCACTCGTCCCAAACCAAAGCAAGCCACCTTTGTCTATAATATGACTGAGGGCTTGACCGGAAAATCCAAAATTACCATCCAATGTCATTATACCTCTACTTGCGCCATCCATCGTTACAGGATAACCGGCTTTGACCCTTTTAGGCGCTCCCAAAACTTTAACTTTAATCTTTAACTTTTCTTGGGGAAGGCTGTCTAAATTGAAATAGGCAGATGGGAGGCTGTCCCATTCAAATGGCTGAGTAGGCAAGGGTTCACTTAAAGTATAAGGAACTCCAATATCAAATGGCTTCGAAGGAATTTTATCCCAATCAAATTTTACTCTCGGTAATGCATTTAATTTAAAAGGTTTCATGGATATCTCTTCTAAGGTATCCATTTCTGAGAATTCAAAACTTTTTATACCGGGTTGTTCGTATTCATTTTCAGAAGTTGGAAAGGGAGGTATTTCTTTAGAATCGTTACAGGATGCAAAAAAAATAAGCCAAAAAAGAAACAGCATTTTTAATGGCAATAGAACCTTTGAATGTTTCATATTCGTTATTAATAAGTTTAGAATTATAAGTACAATGGCAATAGATTTCCCTTCTCCGCATTACGGTATTTCAATATCGTCATTTGCGAATTTTATCTTTACTTCCCATTCCTAATTCAATTAAATAGGTAAACACCAATGGTGATAATTTAAGGGGAACATCATCAAGTCTGTTGCTGAGTAAATATAATAAATTAATTTTAAGAAGAGTTAATGCTTGATTATCAAGGCTTATATTTCAAACTAGAAACCGAGAAAAAAGGTACATTTCCGAGAAACTATCAATGAATATAATTCTAATTAAATCCAGGTAAAAAAAATGCGATTCATTTTAACTTTTTGTATCGTTACATAATCAAATCCCTAAAATTTTTATTATTAATTACTTTAATATTGGCATCATAAGTTTCCATGAATATTTTATGATATTTTGTTTTTGCCTTTGGATTCCATTTGAATTCAAATCCGGAAATTTTCCCCGAACTGTCTTCAATATAATCTATTTCCTGTTGTTGTTTTGTTCTCCAGAAGTAATAATTGGTAAGTGAGTCACCATATTTTATTTTCTTTATTCTCTCACTTATTAAAAAATTTTCCCATAATATTCCCACATCAGTCCTACTTTCAAATGGGTTGAAATTTCCGATAATCATATTTCTAATACCCGTATCAATAAAATATATTTTTTGGTTGATTTTTATTTCATTTCTGAGATTTCTACTAAAACTAGGTAGCTTAAATATTACAGAGCCTTTAACAAGAATATCTATGTAATTACTTACTGTATTCTTATCTATACTTAACAATTTGGATAACTCATTATAACTTACTTCACTCCCTATTTGAAAAGCTAAAGCCCTTAATAATTTTTCCAAAATTTCAGGTTTTCGAATTCCCCCAAAAGCTAAAATATCTTTATACAGATAACTATTTACAAGCTGCTTTAAAACTTCTATTTCACTTCCAATATTGTTTATTACATCGGGATACATACCAAATCTAATCCTTAATTCAAGATTTTGCTCTGCTTTTAAATATCCTATATTCTCTTCATATTCCTTCCATGATATAGGATATAAATCAAATTCCCACTTTCTTCCAGTTAACGGTTCGTTGATTTGATTGTTAAGTTCAAATGCAGACGATCCACTGACGAATAACTGAACTTGTTTGAACTGATCCGTTATTATTTTAAGCGTAATACCAATATTTTCAATTCTTTGGGCCTCATCAATGAAAACGATAGTATTTTTCCCAATAATGTTATTTAGTTGCTCTGTGTTAGGATTAGTAAGTAAATCCCGTACTGTTGGATCGTCACCATCTAAAAATAAATGCTTTTTATCTTCTAATATGAAATTTATTAAAGTGGTCTTACCTACTTGTCTTGGTCCGATTAAAATAATTGCTTTCCCCAAGCCTATTTTACTTGTTATCTTATCTTCTAATATTCTTTTTATCATGTCTTTCAGTGATTATATTCACCAAAAGTAAGGATTATTAGTGAATACAATCACTGAAATGAATATTTTTTAGTATTTTACAAATGAAAATAGAGCATATTTGATCCTTTCAAAAACAATAGTATTTGACCCATTGTTATAATACCACACTTCATAGTTAACAAATATTCCAATTATAAGTATAGAATGTTACTTTGAGTCTGTTGACTTCACTTTAACAATAAACATAATAATATATACCGTCTTAAGTATTAGACCGGATACCATCAAAAAAACAAAAGGATAGTCAGGTTTATGGTTCCGAAAATAAAGACCTAAAAAAAACAGGGTCAATCCAACAAATAAAAAGAACAGCTCATAGCCCGGTTGGTATTCGCCGTTTCTTGCTTTGCTGATTATATAATATGTTTTTAATAGGACCCCGAGTATAATTAACAGAATTGCCATAAAACCCACCTCAGTAAACATTCGGAGTATAATTCCGGCGGTCAATAACAAGATCCCGGTAAACAGTGCCCATTTGAGTTTCATATCGATTTAAACAAGTATTTATATCTTCTCTTTCTTAAACCTTAGATCGATCTGAGGTTTTAAATATTGATTATTTATTATGGCTAAAATACAATTTCAAAATTAGACGATATAGATTATCTAAATTGTTCTACTGTTATTTTAATGAAATATTATTTTTATGTCCTTATGCCGGACTGGCCCGCCTGAATAACTATGGTCGGGCAGGCATTTCATTTTTTATCAAGAAGCAACCTCTTAGTTGTAAGATAAAAGGTTATTAACTAAATAACTGAATATCGGACATGCAATGTCGTATTCTAATCTCTAAGTAAGATGTACTTTTGGGGTATCAAAAAGGAAAAAATACTGAGACGCCTGTTAAGGCAAATCAGTACAAAATATAAGGTTGATTAATTTTGAGTTAGATTAGGTTAGATGAAGAAAGCCAGCTAGGGGTAGCTGGCTTCTTTTATGGTATAAAGTCACTCTAATTAAGTACAACCCCTTGCTTTTCTTTATATTCATCATAGGCTTTAAACCCCACTTTTTCATACAGATCAATATATCTTGGATCCTGCCTGATGAAATCAAATCTACAATCCCTTATCATAGAAATCATTGGATCTCGGTTTTTATATCCAATTTCAATATATTTAATTGTGTTATCCTTATCCTCAAGAATACTATACATAGTTGCCATTGTTATAGGCCCCTTTAAGATTAATGGAATTGAATCTTCTGAATTGGATAGCATTTTCTTAGTAGCAGATTTAAAACCTGAATTTCGATAATACTCAGCCAAATCATGATTCCCGAGAACTTCTGCAAGTTTAATTAAAGCCACCCCTGCCTCTTGAAATTGTTTATTCCCAATGTGGCAAAGAAAGAGAAACTGATACGCCCCCGGATTATTTGGTTTTTCCAAAAGTAATAGCTTACACTGTCGTATACCTTCATCAAATTTCCTGGCTCGAAACAGATCACGTGCATAATATAATTTATTATCTCTATTCAACGGGTCCAATTTCATGGCTTCCTCATCTAATTTAAGTGCTTCTTCTGCCTGCCCGAACTGACCCAGGAAGGAAGCCAGAATAAATTTTTCTTCCGTCCCCCCGGGGTTTGATGCTACAGCTTTTCTTTTTTCTTTTTCTGCCGCCACCCAATTGTATTGATGAAAATAATAACTACCCAGGGCCAAATGTACTCCTGAATTGACGGAATCAAGCGCTAAAGATCTTTTGATCAGCAACTGAGCTGAATCTCTCGCAATTTGTATTTTTAAAATATCTTCTCTGGGCAGGGCCCAATCTGCCAAATTAAAATAGGTAATGGCCAAATATGCCTGGGCCTCTGCAAATGTACTATCCAATGCAACAGCGGATTCAAAATATTTCTTAGCTCCGAATAATTCCCCTTT
>DAOUPU010000081.1 GCA_030625995.1 Flavobacteriaceae bacterium | reverse complement strand
AAGAAATGAAAAAAGTTTTAATAATATTATTACTTCTAAATTCTTTTTTAATCTCCTCCCAGGACCTGCATTCGGATGAGACAGGGATTCAAAAAGTAGAGCCCCCCTTTTGGTGGTTGGGCATGAAAAATACCAAATTGCAGTTATTGCTTTATGGGGTAAATATTGCAGAATATACCGTCACAATTTCGGATAAAGAAGTGATCTTAGATAGCATCACTACAACTGAAAATTCAAATTATTTGTTTTTAAATCTGGATCTATCCAAGGTTTCAGGGCCCAGGGAAATTGAATTTATTTTAAAGAAAAAAGGAAAGAAAAAATTAGTCCAAACCTACGAACTGAAACAAAGAGGAAAAAATTCGGCTAACCGTAATAGCTTCGATAGCTCGGATGTAATATATTTAATTATGCCGGATCGTTTCGCAAATGGAAATCCAAAAAACGATTCTCATGAGGATGTACTGGAAAAAGTAAATAGAACAGATAGAAGTGGTCGCCACGGCGGAGACATACAAGGTGTAATTGATCATTTGGATTACTTAGATGACTTAGGGGTAACTGCTTTGTGGAGTACTCCATTATTAGAAGATAATGAACCTGTTTACTCTTATCATACTTATGCACAAAGTGATTATTATAAAATAGATCCGCGCTATGGAAGTAATAAGGATTATAAGCACTTGGCAGATGAAATGCATAAACGTGATATGAAACTTATTATGGATTATGTAACCAACCATTGGGGATCTAAACATTGGATGATCAACGACCTTCCAACCAATGATTTTATAAACCAATGGCCGGAAGGATTTAGAAGAAGTAACTACAGAATGACAACACAGTTTGATAATAATACGTCGGAAATTGATGCAAAAGGTTGTATGGATGGTTGGTTTGATACTACGATGCCCGATATGAACCAAAGAAACCCCTTACTACTAAATTATCTTATTCAAAATGCTATTTGGTGGATAGAATATGCCGGATTGGATGGCTTACGAGTGGATACCTATTCGTACAATAACAAAGAAGGAATTGCAAAATGGACAAAATCAATAACGGACGAATATCCTAATTTCAATATTGTTGGCGAAGTTTGGATGCACGATCAAGCTCAAATGGCCTACTGGCAAAAAGATAGTAAAATTGGAGCCATCCAAAATTTCAATTCTCATTTACCAAGTGTGATGGACTTTACATTATACGATGAAATTACAGGCGTTTTTAATAAAGATAAATCATCATGGAATGATGGAATGATCAAAGTATATGAAAATTTCGCAAATGATTTTCTTTACCCGAACATTGACAATATTTTAGTTTTTGCCGGAAATCATGATACCAACAGAATTAATGAAATATACCAAAGTGATATCGATAAATATAAATTGGTAATGACCCTAATATTAACTATCCGTGGAATGCCTCAACTTTATTACGGGGATGAAATTGGTATGTTAGGCAATAAAAGTAAGTATGGTGATGGTGATATTCGCAGGGATTTTCCCGGTGGATGGCAAGACGATTCTCAAAATGCTTTTATTCAAAATGAAAGAACGAAAAGCCAGGAGGATTATCATTCCTTTACTAAAAAACTGTTGACATGGAGAAAAGACAAATCAGTTATTCATAAAGGAAAGACCACACAATTTGTTCCTGAAAATAACGTATATGTCTATTTTAGAACAGATGAAAGTGAAAGTGTAATGGTGATCATAAATAACAATCCGGAATCGCAAACTATTGATCTATTGAGATTTGCAGAAGGAATTAAAAATTATACCAAGGGACATGATATCCTGTCTGATGAGGAAGTAAACCTAAAAGAAAAACTGATAATCGAGGGTAAAAAATCAATGATCCTGGAACTACACTAGTTCTATAGTACTTTCTATTATCAATCCAAATGGATGTCATTGAAAATTTATAAATAGATAAGGCTAATTTTAATTTTTCTGTAAGAAAAACAAATAGCAATAAATGAGAATAAATAACCTGTTTCTAATTTTAATTTTTACCACTCAAATCTTGTTTTCACAGGTAACATTTATTGTGGAAGCTCTTCCTGAAAACACATCAAAAAATGCATCGGTCTTTATTTCCGGAGATTTTGAGTCTTGGACCGGCGGACAGGAAAAATACAAACTTTTACAAAATAAAAAGATTTATACTATCACCTTACCGGAACAGGCAGGCGAAATAAATTTCAAATTTACCCAGGGTTCATGGAACACCGTCGAAACTGACATGGCAGGAAATAATATTGACAACAGGACTTATATTTTTGGCGAGACAAAAGATACTGTATTAATTAAAATTGCAAACTGGACAGATAATCGCCCTAAAATATCAACTGCTTCTGTAAATGTTTCTATTTTATCTGGGCATTTTGAAATGCCTCAATTAAACAGGACAAGAAAAATTTGGATCTATCTGCCACCGGATTATGAAAGCTCTAAAAGATCTTATCCTGTTATCTATATGCATGATGCCCAGAATTTATTCGACGAAGCTACTTCAAATGCGGGAGAATGGCAGGTGGATGAAACTTTGAACAAGCTTTATAAGGAAAAGAATTTTGGACTCATTGTTGTTGGAATTGACAATGGTGGTTCAAAAAGGATGGACGAATATTCCCCATGGAAAAATGATAAATATAATGGCGGTGGTGAAGGACATGCTTATATGGATTTTATTGTAAAAACCTTAAAGCCCTTTGTAGATAAAAATTATAAAACCTTAACCGATAAACAAAATACAGCAATTATGGGTAGTTCTTTAGGGGCATCAATTTCACATTATGGGGCCTTGAAATATCCGGAAACATTTGGGTTAATTGGAATGTTTTCGCCTGCCTTTGGATTTTCAGAAATGAGCTATGATTTTGCATCCAAACCTAGTAATATTGAAGACGTCCGAATGTATTTTATGGCTGGAGATAAGGAAAGTCCAACCATGGTTAGTAATATGAATAATATGATTTCGCTTATGAAATCTAATGGCTTTACTCAAAAAAATATCATGTCGAAAGTTGTTCCCGGTGGAGAACATAATGAAAAACTTTGGAGAGAGAATTTTGAGGAAGCTATTTTATGGCTGTTCGATAAAAAATCTGATTTCGATTAAAAATGTATAAAATATTCAAATAAAAACAAGAAAATGAAAACTAAAATTAGCATTACAATCTCTATTATTTTCATTACCATATTTGCTTGTAAAGAAGTGCAAAAAAATGATATTGTCATAATCAATCCATCAAAAGAAAATCCTTTTATTTGGGAAGGAGCAAACCTCTATTTTTTATTAACCGACAGATTTAACAATGCTGACACTACCAATGATCTGAATTTTGGACGAACTGATGAAACAGCTGTGCTAAGAGGTTTTAAAGGGGGGGATATTAAAGGAATTACACAAAAAATTAATGAAGGTTATTTTACCGATCTAGGGATAAATGCAATTTGGATGACACCTCTGGTGGAGCAAATTCATGGAAGCACAGATGAGGGAACCGGAGTTACTTATGGGTTTCACGGCTATTGGACAAAAGACTGGACAGCTTTAGATCCAAATTTTGGCACTCCGGATGATTTGAAGGAATTGGTAGAAACTGCACATAAAAATGGAATCCGAATTGTAATGGATGCCGTAATTAATCACACAGGACCGGTTACTCCAATGGATACCGTTTGGCCGGAGTCATGGGTAAGAACAAGTCCTAAATGCACTTATGAGTCCTATGAAACTGCAATAACCTGTACGCTTGTTGAAAATTTACCCGATATACTCACCGAACGCAATGAGGAGGTGGAATTACCCGATTATTTGGTGGAAAAGTGGAAAAGTGAGGGTAGATATGAACAGGAAATGAAGGAATTAGATGCATTTTTTGAAAGAACGGGCTATCCGAGAGCTCCTCGGTTCTATATAATAAAATGGTTGACAGATTACATTAAAGATTATGGCATTGATGGCTATCGGGCAGATACTGTAAGACATATCGAAGAATCTGTTTGGTTAGAGTTTAAAAAGGAGTGTGAATATTCCTTTAACTTATGGAAAAAGAATAATCCTGAGAAAGTTTTAGATGATAATTCATTTTATCTGGTTGGAGAAGTATATGGATACGAAATTATTAAAAACGGTACCGACTTCGATTTTGGAGATAAAAAAGTTGATTATTATGCCCACGGATTTAACAGCATGATCAATTTCGAATTTAAGGGGAATGCCAACGATAGCTATGAAGAAATCTTTTCAAGATATTCAAAAGCCTTGCATGGAGATCTGGAGGGAAAACAAATTCTAAATTATGTCAGTTCACATGATGATAGTTATCCTTTTGACATGCAAAGAAAAAGACCGTTTGAATCGGCCACAAAATTATTGCTGTCACCGGGATCATCTCAAGTGTATTATGGCGATGAGGTGGCACGAACCCTAATTGTAGAAGGAACAAATGGAGACGCTACCTTGCGTTCAATGATGGACTGGAATTCAGTATCTGAAGACGATCAGTCCAAAGCCATATTAGAACATTGGCAAAAGCTTGGGAAATTCAGAAGAGATCATCCCGCCATTGGAGCCGGGGTTCACCAAATGGTCTCCAAATCTCCTTATGTATTTTCAAGAGTATTACAAAGAGAAAATATTTCTGATGCCGTGATCATCGGACTAGATCTGCCAAAAGGTGAAAAAGAAATCGATGTTTCTTCTGTCTTTAAAAATGGAGATGTGTTATTCGATAAATATTCTAATAATACGGTTAAAGTTAACAACGGTAAAGCTATTATATCAACAGAATTTAATATTGTTTTACTAGAATTAAAATAAAATCATGAACAAAATAATACAATCTATTTTAATCTTATTCGTTTTAACTAATTGCACGAACAAAAGAGTTGAACCTCTTCCCATTGATGAGAATAAAAGCAATATAGTGGAACACAAAAAAGTAATTTATCAAGTTTTTACTCGGTTATTTGGTAATGAAAATACAACAAATAAGCCATGGGGGACTGTTGAAGAAAATGGTGTGGGAAAATTTAATGATTTTACCGAGAAAGCACTTCAAGAAATTAAAGAGCTGGGAGTAACACATATCTGGTACACGGGAGTTTTACATCACGCCACGATAACAGATTATACTGAATATGGTATCTCTAATGACGATCCGGACATAGTAAAAGGTCGCGCAGGTTCCCCTTATGCGGTAAAGGACTATTATAATGTAGACCCGGACCTTGCGGTAGATCCTGCAAAGCGTTTAGAAGAATTTGAACAACTTATTGAACGTAGCCATCAAGTGGGTTTGAAAGTCATAATCGACATTGTTCCTAATCACATAGCCAGAAATTATGAGGGAAGGACTAACCCCGAAGGAATTGTTGATTTTGGTGCTAATGACATCAAAACCGAAGTTTATAATAGAGATAACAACTTCTATTATATCGTTGGTGAAAATTTTAAAGTCCCTGCCTGGAAAAATGATTATAAGCCCTTGGGAGGTGAAGATCATCCTGATGTGGATGGAGAGTTCGTAGAAGTTCCTGCAAAATGGACTGGTAACGGATCCCGATTGACACAACCGAATGCTGATGATTGGTATGAAACAGTAAAAATTAATTACGGTGTTCAACCCGATGGCACTAAGGATTTTGACGAACTTCCGGAGAGCTATGATAAATTAGGAGTTGAAGCACATGTTGACTTCTGGAAAGATAAGGATGTTCCGGATTCATGGTTAAAATTTAAAGAAATAGCTCTTTATTGGATGGAAAAAGGAGTAGATGGGCTTCGATTTGATATGGCCGAAATGGTTCCTGTTGAATTTTGGAGTTATATGAATTCAGCTATCAAAATGAAATACCCCGATGCACTTCTTTTGGCAGAAGTTTATAATCCAACTTTATATCGCGATTATCTTCATCTGGGTAAAATGGACTACTTATATGATAAAGTTGCTTTATATGACACTATAAAACATATCATGCAGGGTCATGGGCTAACGGATAACCTATCTCAAATACAGGAAGATCTGGCTGATATTGAACATAATATGATTCACTTTTTAGAAAATCATGATGAGCAGAGAATTGCGAGTCCTGATTTTGCAGGATCAGCAGCAATTGGGAAACCTGCTATGGTAGTTTCAACCACTATAAGTTCAGCCCCAACCTTAATATATTTTGGGCAGGAAGTTGGAGAGCCAGGAGCAGAATATGCCGGTCATGGAACTCCAACAAGAACATCTATGTACGACTATATTGGCGTACCACATCATCAGCGTTGGATGAATGATAAACAATTTGATGGTGGCCAATTATCTGAAGAGGAAAAAGACCTACGTGATTTTTACAAACGGTTGCTCAATTTCACGATTAGAAGCAGTGCGTTGATGGGTGAGTATCAGGAAATACATTCTTATAATAGAGAAAATACAGAAAACTACAATCATAAAGTGTTTTCATTCGTTAGATGGTCTGATACTGAAAAATTAATCATCATTTCTAATTTTGATGCTGAAAACGATTATGAATTTGAATTAAAGTTGCCTGATACCATTGTTCAGGCATGGAATCTACAGGATGGAAAATATCAATTGACAGACCAATTATCAGATCAAAATTCTTCTGAATTAATTGTAGAAAATGGTCACGGTTCTATGAAGCTAAAAATTGATCCATTAGAATCTTTCATTTTTATGCTTAAATAAATAAGAAAATCATAAAATGTTAATTGAACCCGCTTTATGTAACAGAACTTGGTGATGAGACTTGAAAATGCAATCTGCCCGTATGGCATGGCGGATTAAACCAAGTGTTTTATATATTATTCATCTTAAACTAAAAAAATCAAGAGGATCCAACATATTACAAGCAGACTTGTCATGGCTATTTTGCTATTTGTAGGTTTGGCATCTCCCATTTTTGGTCAGCAATCTGTATTTAGAAAAAAATTTTTTTTTGGCGTTGAATATAACAATGAAGCAATTGTAGACTCCACGCATTACATCTTCAATTTGGCCAAACTTTATGAACTTGAAGATGATTCACTTCTATTAAAAAAACAGCTTATTCGACCAAACAGAAAAGAATCAAAATTTGATAAAATTTATTATTGGTCTGCAGTTTCTAATATTCCAAGTGAAAATACTCTTGTAAATCATAAAAAAAATAAAACAACATATTTGAGAAAATATCAATTACCATACGAGTCAAATAGTTACTTCGGTACGGATCCTATTTTTGAATCACCGTTTACAACATGGTGGTCACCTTTGAGAAGAATTACGCAGCATCTGGATAAAAGTATTGGTTTGAACATGCGTCCATTAGCCCTTACCTATTTCGGCTATAGCCCAAGTGTTATTGATGGAAAATCTAATTTTTTAAGCTTTTTTGGTGCCGAGATATACTCTAAATGGCTTATTGCCAATACTAAGAAATGGGGTATTACCAGTATTACCTTTGAATTAGGATATAAGGTAAATTTAATAAATGAAAATCCCGATTTAGGAAGTTCCGTTGGTTCTAATATTACAAGTAATGTTACCGTTAGTAAAACTAATCCTATAATAGGAGACATTTCTATTACTCAGGCATTTTTAGATAATCAAATATTTCTTACCCTGGGTCGCCTTACCCCCTGGTATTACTATGGGTATAATACATTTACTGATGATGAGTTAACCCGAGCCACAAATAGTTTGCTCAATGGCGGAACAAATATGCCGGAAGGAGGTGGCAACTCAACCAAACCCGGATTTGGTATTAAATATATGATAAACACGCACTTTTATTTGAACTTTGTAATGACCAACCCGAAGGGTGCTGATGCAGGCTTTGATTTTACAATTTATAATCCCGATTCTCATTTTTTAGCAACAGAGTTTGGATATGCCCATTCCTTTAAAAATCAATTAGAGGGAAGGCTTTCTTTTGGGATTCATCACGGTTTGAATAAAAATGTAGCAGATCAAAGCGGGTATAATGGCTATGGCTATAATTTTTTGCTGCAACAAGAGCTAACGCCAAAAGGATATACACCATATGTGGGAGTTTATGCTCAAGCCGGATACTCTGATCCTGCTATATCGGATGTTACTCAGCAATATGCTATGGGTATGAATATCGATCATTTTATACATAGAAGAAATGATGGATTAGGTGTTGGATTTGGTTATGCCATCCCATCCGACAGTGAGTTTAGGAATGAATTCTTTACGGATATATTTTATCGGTTACAGCTTACCCAATCTGCACAATTAACCCTGGATGCACAATTTTTTGTAAATCCATCTAATCCGGGACAACAAAGAAATTTTGCACCTGTTTTCAGTCTTAGATATTTATTTTCAATCTAGGCAGGTCTATAAAAAGAAACGAATGTATTTTTTAGATCGAACTGAGGTTATAAATAATCCTGCATGTATAAAGGGTACGATTGTACACTTTTTGTTAAACATGGAGAGGGAGAGTAATTAAAGATTTAATATATGTTTGGTTAACATATTGGTTAAGAAAATTCAATAATTCTTTTGACCTAATTGTAGAAAATGGTCACAGTTCTGTGAAGCTAAAAATTGATCCATTAGCCTCCTTTATTTTAAGTCTTGAAGGGAAATGAGTATATCAATAAAGCATAATTCTATCTTAAAAAAGAGGCTATCTTAGAACGGATAGCCTCTTTTCAACCAAATTGTTTTTAAGGATACAATTGAGGAGGGGGAATTAATATGATAGATATTATTGTTCTTTAATTAAGAATTTTTGTTTTTCTTTTTTCATAATTTCTTTGATCATATCAAATATGCTCTTTTTGATATCTTTAAAATTGAGAGCGTAATTTCCAAATTCCTTTTTAATTTTATTATGCTCTTTTTTAAACTTTAATTTTTCGGTAAATCCTATACTTTCTATCAAAGTAGCGTTATGTTTTTTATGAATTTTGATTGTTACAAATAATTCATTCCCCTTGTTTTCAACCTTTTTTAATTTTCTAATTAATTCTTTGGTTGGTTCATATAACTTTGGAGTGCTTAATGCTAAAAAATGAGAACCTAACAAATGTTCTAAAAATATTCGCTCATATTGCATGAATTTCAATTCATTAATCCATTGCAATATTTTCTTCCGGGATTTCAATAATTTTTTCTTATTTTTCTCTTGGTTAAAATCGCTTGTTGTTATCATGAAGTTTTTATTTAGTCTAAACTAGAGAGCATAGCTTCTTAGTTTAAAAGTTAAAATGCTTCAATTACTTTTTTATGCTTATCAGGAATCCTTTCATTCTCCACATAAAAATCATTGAATACTAATATATCTGTACTCTAGAAATTGCCAAATATGTTATCGTACCGAGGTAAAGGGTGTCTTTATAATTTTACTAAGGTCATAACATATATGGATCAATTTAATGATCAAATTCTCAAATGAATGTGCCGTTTTCATCCGTTTTTACTCTAAGTTTCTTTACGCCGTTGTCTAATGTAATTTTATATGTTTTTTTTGCCCCATACTCTTTGGTGTAAGACAATTTGTAAACATCTTTAGTAATAGTCCATCCGGGGAATTTCTTATTAACAGATTTGATCACGGGTCTGGGTAATTTTGTGTCTTTAAATCTCTCAATGGTATATAAAACTTCACCTTCATTATCGTATGCAGCAAGTATGCTTCCATCAGGAATATAAAAAGAGACTTTATACAGATCATAGTCCTCTATATAAAAGTCGGCACTTTGTAGATCGTAATTC